>NZ_JARGEF010000135.1:0-21505 GCF_033794725.1 Streptomyces sp. ID05-39B
CAGCCGGGGAAGGGGAGGCGAAACGGGGGCGGCAACCGGAGCGGACGCCAAGCGGAAGGCAGAGTGAGGGCACTCCAAGGCCACTCCGGAGCAACTGCAAGGTCACTCCGGAGCCACTCCGTAGGCACTCCGAGGCCAGGCGGCCGGCACGCAGGAGTCGTAGGGCAGGCACTCCGAAGTCAAGCGGAAGGCAAAGGGAAACCAGGATGTAACCAGGAACCCCCTGTCGCGCTACGCGCGTTGACTCTAGGCTGCGGCCCGACGGGGCCACTACCTCAGACGCCTCACAGGGCCTCCCCAGGCCCGAGGACGTCGACACCACCGCAGACACCACAGGGGGGCGCATGCCAGCCACTTCCCACTCGCATCCGAGCCGCAGACGCCGTACGTACGGGCTGCTCGCGGCGGCCGCCGGTCTGGCCACCGCCGGCGCACTGGTCGCAGCGCTGCCGGCGGGCGCGCACGACAGCAGGCACGGAAAGCCGCTGCCGAGCCGTTACCAGGACGTGCAGCTGCTGTCGTTCAACGACCTGCACGGCAACCTCGAGCCGCCGACCGGTTCCTCCGGACGGGTCACCGAGATCCAGGCCGACGGCACGACGAAGACGATCGACGCGGGCGGTGTGGAGTACCTGGCCACGCACCTGCGTCAGGCCCGCGAGGGCAACAAGTACTCCGTCACCGCGGCCGGCGGTGACATGGTCGGCGCCTCACCGCTGATCTCCGGCCTGTTCCACGACGAGCCCACCATCGAGGCGCTCAACAAGCTGGACCTGGACGTCACCTCCGTGGGCAACCACGAGTTCGACGAGGGTGCCAAGGAGCTGGCCCGCCTGCAGAAGGGCGGCTGCCACCCGACGGACGGCTGCTACACAAACAAGAAGTTCGGCGGTGCCGACTTCCCGTACCTCGCGGCGAACGTCCTGAACGAGAAGTCCGGGAAGCCGATCCTGAAGCCGTACTGGGTCTGGAAGAAGAAGGACGTCAAGGTCGGCTTCATCGGCGTGACCCTGGAGGACACGCCGGGCATCGTCTCCGCTGAGGGCGTCAGGGGCCTGAAGTTCAAGGACGAGGTCGAGACGATCAACAAGTACGCCAAGGAGCTGCAGCGCCAGGGCGTGAAGTCGATCGTGGCGCTCATCCACGAGGGCGGCCTGCCCGCCTCCACCTCGTACAACTACAACTGTGACTCCCCGGGCGCCGGGGACGGCATCTCGGGACCGATCGTCGACATCGCGAAGAACATCTCGCCGTCGGTGGACGCCCTGGTCACGGGACACACGCACGCCGCGTACGCCTGCACGATCAACGACCCGTCGGGCAAGCCGCGCACGGTGACCTCGGCGGCCTCCTTCGGCCGTCTGTACACGGACACCACGCTGACGTACGACCGCTTCACCGGTGACATCGCCCGTACGGCGGTGAAGTCGGCGAACCACGTGGTCACCCGGACCGTCCCCAAGGCCCCGGACATGACCGAGCTGATCAGCAAGTGGAACACCCTCGCGGCGCCCATCGGCAACCGCGCCATCGGCTACGTCTCCGCCGACGTCCCCAACACGGGCACCGAGTCCCCGATGGGCGACCTGATCGCGGACGCGCAGCTCTGGTACGGCAAGGAGCTGGACGCCGAGACGGACCTCGCGCTGATGAACCCGGGCGGTGTGCGGGCCGGTCTGACCTACGCGGCCAAGGGCGCCGAGGGCGACGGCGTGGTCACCTACGCCGAGGGCTTCACCGTCCAGCCGTTCGCCAACACCGTGAACCTCCAGGACTTCACCGGCGCCCAGCTGATCCAGGTGCTCAAGGAGCAGGTGACCGGGACGAACGAGAGCGCGCCGAAGATTCTCCAGCCGTCGGCGAACCTGACGTACACGCTGGACCTGACGAAGGCGGGCGCGGACCGTGTGGTCACGGACTCCATCAAGCTGAACGGCGCCGCCATCGACCCGGCCGCCACCTACCGCGTCGCGACGAACAGCTTCCTCGCGGGCGGCGGCGACGGCTTCACCACCCTGGGCCAGGGCACGAACGACCTCGTCGGCCTCGACGACCTGACCGCCCTGGAGCAGTACCTGCTGGCCAACTCCTCGGCCACCGCCCCGATCGCGCCGCCGGTGACGAACCGGATCACGATCGTGAAGTAGCCCTGGGCACCCGGGTCCCCTGAGGGCCCCGGAGTTCTCCCACCGCAGAGGCGGCCGCGTCATCGACGTGGCCGCCTCTGTGCGTTGCTCGCTTGAGGCCCGCCTTCGAACCGTCTTGCGTCACCCGCAGTCCCGGTTTTGATCCATGAGGAGGCATGTTCCCTTATGGATCACTCTTCGGAACTCGACACCACCACCGGCAAGGAACTCCACCGGGCCACGGTCAAGGGCCTCCCATCCTCTCTGGACATCGCCGCCACCTCGGCGGGCTGGCTCCTCTACACGGAGCATTCGGTGACCCGGGTAGACCCGCCGACGGGCCGCACGAAGACCTTCGACCTACCGGGAACCCTGCTGGACAGCTGAACGGGCCCGGAAGGCACGAAGGGGCTGTGGCGCGACTATGGTGGAGCCATGGCAGACATCACGACGATCCAGGTGGCCCGTCAGGCGCGCGACCATCTCGCGAAGGTGGCCAAGGAGCGAGGCATGACCCTGGGGCAGCTCGTCGAACAGTTGGCCTCGGAGCAGCTCACCCAGGAGCAGATCGCCGAACGGGTGGCTGCCGACCGGCAGGTCGTCCGTGACGTGATCGGCATCGACATCAGCGACGAGGAGTTCGACAGGGCCCCTGACGTGCTCGGCAACATCTACAAGATCGCCGCTGAGAAGGTGCGCAAGGCGCAGGGTTCGGTCGCGTGATCATTCTGGACACCGGTGCCACCCGCGCGCTCGCGGAGGGGCACAAGACGTTGAACCTCCTCGCGGGGAACATGGCGCGCACCCCGGGCGACCTGCTTCGGATTCCCGCGCTCTGCCTCATGCGGGCGGAGTCGGAGGACGCCGGGGCCGCGGACAGGGTTCTCGCGTTCTCCTCAGTCGTCATCGACGACTTGAGTCCGAGCGCGTCGGTCGCCGTCGGCACCATGGTCAGGGACGGGTACGGAGGCCCTGACACCTGCCACGCCCTCTACTGCGCGCTGCCGCGTGCCGAGTTCACGGGGATGTCGATTCTGCTCACCGACCGGGAACAGCACTATCCGCCCGGCGTGGTCACCGTCGGCATCGACTCTCCTGGCATGCTCGGCTTCAGCTGACCTCGGCGAGGCGCTGGAAGCCAACTTGGCAGTTCTTGGCCACTCCGGGCCTCCGTAAAGCCTGGTGGCAGCCGCGAGGCCTGGCCCGAATCTGCCTTTCGTCACCCACCGGACCGCGCGGGCGCTGTCCCCGTCGGCTACTCGCTGACGTTCATCCGGGGTGTACCGGAGGAGTAGGGATCATGAAGCACACTCCCGACCTCAGCACCGCCACCTGCTCGTCCCCGTCCGGGACAGCAAAGTCCCGGACGGAGAGGTGCTCGTCTTCGGCGCGGCCTCGTGGGCGGCCTTCGTGACTCACACGGGGTGCGGTTAGGCCGACGGCGTCCAGTCGCCCAGCCAGTCGGTGACTTCCTGGTTGGCCGCCTGCGCGTCGGTCAGGAGCGGGCGGTCGGTGCTCGTGGAGCCCGTGGCCGCGCCCGCGCCCTTGTTCATGTACTCGGCGAAGCGGTCGTCCTTCCAGGAGAAGCCGCTCATGTCGGTCCAGGGGGTGGTCCGGATCGCGGCGCTGAGGGTGGTGTTGCGGACCGTGGTCTGCGGGTCGAGGGAGGCGTCGCCGCCGGCGTGCCAGGGGCGGCCGAGGTAGAAGGTGCGGTCGGAGACGTCGCCGTTCACCGTGGAGTTGGCGATCAGGATGCCCTTGCGGCCCGCCACCGTGCTCGGTGCGGTGACGTAGCCGGCGGAGGTGCCGTTCCAGCGCTTCTTCAGGGTGATGACCGACTTGTCGATCACCGCGGTCGCCCGGCCGAAGATGAAGTCGACGTTGCCGATGATGTACGAGTTGGTCATGTAGACGCGGCCCGGCTTGTCCTTGGACGCGGTGTCCACCAGCAGGGTGTCCTGGTCGCCGCTGACGATGACGCCGTCGAGGAACACCTTGTCGGCGGCGGTGCGCAGGGCGACCGCCTGGCCGGAGATGTTCTGGTGCGCGGCCTCGTCGAAGTCGTTGGAGATGGTCAGGTTGCGGGCCTGGAAGTCGTCCGCCTCCACGGCGACGGTCGCGCTGCCGCCGGTGCCGTACGTGCCGGACCCGTCGGGCTTCGGCGTACCGGACGCGTTGTTGTAGACGATCGTCGTGTCCTTACGGCTCCCGCCCGAGCCCTGGATGGTGACGTGCGGCTTGTTGGACGGGACCTTGACCAGCTCGCGGTACGTGCCCGGCTTGACGGAGATGACGACGCGCGAGGGGTTGTTCGCCGGTACGGCGTTCACCGCGGCCTGCACGGTCCGGTACTGCCCGGAGCCGTCGGCGGCGACGGTGAGCGTCGTGGCGGCGGCGGCCTTGGTGGTGGCGGTCGCCGCGGTGCCGATGTTCGACCGCGGCCCGACGCCGGCCTTGAGGAGCGCGGGCACGTCGGCGGTCTTGTCGAGGCTGTAGGTGTAGAAGGTCTTCGGGTCGAAGGCGGTGCCGCCGCTCTCGTTGCGTCCGCTGGTTGCGACGAAGGTGTTGCCCTTCTGGACGATCGCCGCGGTGCCGTCCCTGGTGACCGGGTTGTTCATGCCCTGGAAGTAGGAGTTCTCCAGGACCATCTTCGTCCTGCCGCGCGAGTAGTTGCCGTACGAGGACTTGATCGTGGTGCCGGCCGCGTCCTCCAGGAAGTTGTTGTAGAGGTGCGCGTGGGCGGCGTTGTCCGTGGACGGGTTGCGCTGCTCGGTCTCGCGGAACCAGTTGTGGTGGATGGTGATGTCGGTGACGACGTTCGTGGTCCAGCCGATGCCGAAGGTCTTGTTGTTGTCGCTCAGCTTGTTCCAGGACACCGTGATGTTCGTGCTGTCCTTGCGGACGTCGATGAGCCCGTCGGCCATGTGCCGCAGATCGTTGTGGTCGATCCAGACGTGATGCGCCCCGTCCATCTGGATCGCGTCGAAGTCGTGGTCCTTGTCGTTCCAGATGCCCTGGTACGCGTCCCGGATGGTCAGGTTCCGGATGATCACGTTGTGGACGCCGGTGCCGAGGAAGAACCCGCCGCCGACGATCTGCCCGGAGGTCCCGGATCCCACGATCGTCTTGTCGGAGGCGACCTTGATCTCCTTGCCGACCGGGTTCATGTTGATCGTCGCCGCGACGACGATGACGTACGGCTCGGCCGCCGTCGCGTACTTCTCCAGATCGGCGAGCGTCCTCACGGTGACGGTTCTGCCGTCCCGGCCGCCGTACGTTCCCTTCTGCCCGAGCGCGTCGACCGACGCGAAGCCGTCGGCGGTGGCGGTCGCCCAGGCGGGCGCGGCGGTGGCCGCGGACGCGCTGGCCTGCGCGTCCGCGCCGAACAGTCCGAGGTCCGCGCCGTAGGCGAAGGTGCCGGCGGCCGTGAGGGCGAGGGGTACGCCCACCGCCACGGCGGTCCTGCGCCTGCGGTGCCGGGGCTTGCGACGGATGTCGGTCATGTGTGGGGTTCCGTTTCCGTGGGAGGGGGACCACCCGGAAGAGGTGCGGGTCACCGGGTGGTCGCCGCCCACGGCGGAAAGGTTGCCGAACTCACCGGCATTCTCGGGAAGTACGGCCGCGCGGTTCCTTACGGCAGTTCGGGCGGCGGCGTCGGCGCCCCAGGCAGCCGTACGGTCACCAGCGTGCCGTCGCCCTTCGCGCGGGCCACCGTGATCTCGCCGCCCGCCTGCTGGACCGTACGCGCGACGATCGACAGGCCGAGACCCGAGCCCGGGAGCGCCCTCGCGCTCGGGGAACGCCAGAACCGGTCGAACACGTGCGGGAGTTCGTCCTCGGGGATGCCAGGGCCGTGGTCGCGGACGGTCAGGACGCCGTCGGCGAGACCGACCTCGACGGAACCGCCCGCCGGGCTGAACTTCACCGCGTTGTCCAGGACGTTGACCACCGCCCGTTCCAGCGCGGCCGGCTCGGCCCGGACGTACCAGGGATCCAGGGAAGCCGTGATCGTCAGCTCCGGACCCCGCAGCCGCGCCCTGCGCACGGCCGACTCGACGGCGTCCTCCAGGGAGACCACCTGGACCCGCTCACCGCGCTGGGCGTCCGTGCGGGACAGCTCCTGCAAGTCGCCGATGAGAGAGGCAAGTTCGGTCATCTGCGCCTTCACCGAGGCGAGGAGTGCCTTGCGGTCCGCCTCCGGGAGGGGGCGGCCCGTCTCCTCGCTGCGGCTGAGGAGCTCGATGTTGGTGCGGAGGGAGGTCAGGGGGGTGCGGAGTTCGTGGCCCGCGTCCGCGATCAACTGCTGCTGCAGGGCGCGGGAGTTGGCCAGGGAGGCCGTCATGGAGTTGAAGGACCGGGAGAGACGGGCCACCTCGTCGTCGGCGTCCTCCTCCACGGGGATGCGGATGCCCAGGTCATCGGTGCGGGCCACATGCTCGACGGCCTCGGTGAGCTTGTCGACGGGGCGCAGGCCCGCGCGGGCGACGGCGAGTCCCGCGGCGCCCGCGCCGAGGACCCCGATCCCGGAGACGAGGAGGAGGATGAGGGCGAGTTCGTTGAGGGTCGACTGGGTGCTCTTGAGGGGCACCGCGATGAGCAGGGCGGTGTCGGGGTAGAGCTGAGGGCCGGACGGGCCCTGGCTCACCCTCAGCGGGACGGTCAGGACGCGGACGTCGTTGCCATCGGAGTCCGTGCCGTTGCGAAGGATGCCTTCGTCCCCGTCGCGGATCACCTTCTTGTCGCTGTCCGTGGCCTTCACCGTGCCCGCGGACGTGGAGGAGACGCAGGACGTGCCGTCCGCCCTGACGAGCTGGAAGTAGTAGGAGTCCTGGGCCCGCAGACCACCGAAGCCCGAATCCGTCGGCTCCTGGGGGCAGGCGTCGAGGAGGGCCACGACCTGACTGAGCTGCTGGGGCCGCTCCGCCTGCTGGAGGTCACCGTCGAGCTGGTCGTACAGCTTCCCCTGCACGATGAACCAGCAGGTCACCGAAACCGCCGCCACCGCGAACGCCACCGCCGCCGCGACCAGCATCGACAGCCGGGCCCGGATCGGAAGGGTCCGGAACCGCCGTACGAGCCTCTTCACTCCGCGCCGCCCTGCCGCAACACGTACCCCACGCCCCGCACGGTGTGCACGAGGCGCGGTTCGCCGGCCGCTTCCGTCTTGCGGCGCAGGTACATGACGTACACGTCGAGGGAGTTGGACGAGGGCTCGAAGTCGAAGCCCCAGACGGCCTTGAGGATCTGCTCGCGGGTGAGGACCTGGCGCGGGTGCGCGAGGAACATCTCCAGGAGGGTGAACTCGGTCCGGGTCAGTTCCACGGGCCGCCCGGCACGGGTCACCTCACGGGTGGCGAGGTTCATGCGCAGGTCGGCGAAGGTGAGCGCCTCGTCGTCGGGGGCGGCGCCGGCCGCCGCGGCGTAGGAGCTGCGCCGCAGCAGGGCCCGGACCCGGGCGAACAGCTCGTCCAGCTCGAAGGGCTTGACCAGGTAGTCGTCGGCGCCCGCGTCGAGCCCGGTGACGCGGTCGCCGACGGTGTCGCGGGCGGTCAGCATGAGGATCGGGGTGGTGTCCCCGGCCCCGCGGATGCGGCGGGCGGCGGTGAGGCCGTCCATGCGGGGCATCTGGATGTCGAGGACGACGAGGTCGGGCCGGTGGACGGTCGCCTTCTCCAGGGCGTCCGCGCCGTCGACGGCGACCTCCGTGTCGTAGCCCTCGAAGGCGAGGCTGCGCTGGAGTGCTTCGCGCACCGCCGGCTCGTCGTCGACGATCAGGATGCGCTGGGTGTCACGGTCGCCTTCGGCGGGGCTCATGGCGTGGGTTCCTCGGGTGCGGTGGGGCGGCGGGGTGCTGCGGGCGGTAGGGCGTGTGTCCCTGACGTCCCTCTCAGCCTCGCATCGTAGTGAGCCGGTTCAACGGCACCTTGCGAAGGTGCGGGCGGGCGGCACCGGTGCGCAGGCCCATCAGCTGCGGTGCGGCGACCTCGGGCGCCCGGGTCGGTGCCTTCGGGGGGTGCAGCTCGTACGACACGTCGAGGGCCAGGGCGAGGTCGGCGGCACCGACGCCGGTCACCGTGTGCGAAACCTGCTTGATCATGACGTACTCCTTGGTGCTGGAAGGCGGTTCACCTGCTGGTTCACCTGCTGGGTTCAGCTGTCGGAGCCGCCGGCCCGCAGCGTGGCGAGGTCGGCCTTGACGGTGTTGATCGGGATGGCGAAGCCGAGACCGACGCTGCCGGCGGTGGAGGAGGTGGCGTCGGCGGCGGAGTACATCGCGGAGTTGATGCCGATGATGTTGCCGTTGGCGTCGACCAGGGCGCCGCCGGAGTTGCCGGGGTTGAGGGAGGCGTCCGTCTGGATCGCCTTGTACGTCGTGGTGGACGAGCCGGTGTCGCCGTTGAACTCCTGGCCGCCGGACTCGAAGGGCCAGCCGCCGCCCTGCTGCTGTTGCTGCCGGCCCTGGCTCTCGTCGGTGGAGACGGTCACGTCCCGGTCGAGGGCCGAGACGATGCCGCTGGTCACGGTGCCGGTGAGGCCCTCGGGTGAGCCGATCGCCACGACGGTGTCGCCGACCTTGACGCCATCGGAGTTGCCGAGTGCGGCCGTCTTCAGGCCGGAGGCGTTCTCCAGCTTGATCAGCGCCAGGTCCTTCTTGCTGTCCGTGCCGACGACCTTGGCGGTGTACTCCTTGCCGTCGCTGGTCTGCACCTTGATCGAGGTGGCGCCGGAGATGACGTGGTTGTTGGTGAGGATCTCGCCGTCACTGGTGATGATCACGCCGGAGCCGGTCGAGGAGCCGCTGCCGAGGGCGGCCTTGATCTCGACGACGCTCGGGCTGACGGCCGCGGCGATGCTGGCGACGTCGCCGGTCTTGCTGGACGGCACCACGCTGGTCGTCGTGGAGGAGGCGACCACCTCGTCCTTGCCGGTCAGCTCCTGTATGCCGTAGGCGGTGCCGCCGCCGATCGCCGCGGCGACGATCGCGACGGCGGCGAGCAGCGCCAGCGGGCCGCGCCTCGTGCGCCTTCTCGGGGGGACGGGTGCGGGCTCGGCGGCCACGGGGTTCAGGAGAGCGGTTCCGCCGCCGTTGCCGTCACCGGCGGCCGCGGTGTTCCAGGCGCTGCCGGGCTGGGCCGGCGTCTGCCATGTCGCGGTCGGCTCGACGGGCTGCTGCGCGGCCGGCCGGTACGCCGGCGGGGGCGGCCACTCCGGGTTCACGGGGGCGGTGGCGTGCTGCGGGGCGCCCTGGTACGGGTTCTCGTGGTTCTCGTACTCGCCGCTGCGGCGGATGCTCTCGGTCATGGAACAGAGCTTCCCGCCCGACCATGAGAGCTTCCTGAGTGCTGCCTGAGAAGCCCGGCAGAACCTCGTGTGCCCGATATGAAGACGCCTTCGGCGCGGGACCGGCCGCTCTCAGGGAAACCTCATACAGCACCTCATACAGCCTGACCGGGAGCCCCGCACAGGCTGTGTGCGCTCACTCGCAGCCGCAGGACCGCCGGACCACCAGCCGGGACGGGAACACCTTGAGGCGTTCGCCGCGTGAGCCTGCGACCCGCAGGCCGTCGTCGAGGACCAGGTCGACGGCCGAGCGGGCCATCGCCGAGCGGTCGGAGGCGACCGTGGTCAGCGGCGGGTCGGCGAGCGCGGCTTCCTTGATGTCGTCGAAGCCGGCCACCCCCAGCTCGCCGGGCACGTCGATGCGCAGCTCGCGGGCGGCCCGCAGGAGGCCGATCGCCTGGTCGTCGGTGGAGCAGAAGACGGCCGGCGGCCGGTCCGGGCCCGACAGCAGGTCGAGGCCCACCTTGTAGGCGTCGTAACGGTTGTAGGGGGCCTCGAAGAGCCGGCCCTCGGTGGGGATGCCGGCCTCGTCCATGGCCCGCCGCCAGCCCTCGACGTGATCGGAGACCGGGTCGCCGACGGAGGGCGTGTCCGCGGTGCCGCCGACACACGCGACGTACTCGTAGCCGTGCTCCAGGAGGTGGCGTACGGCGAGCTGGGCGCCGCCCAGGTCGTCGGTGACGACGGCGACGTCGTCGATGGCCTCGGGCCGCTCGTGCAGCAGCACCACGCGGGCGTCCCAGGCGTCGATCTCGGCGGCGGCGTTGTCGTTCAGCGCGTGGCTGACGAGGATCAGGCCGGACACGCGCATGCCGAGGAAGGCGCGCAGATAGTGGACCTCGCGCTCACCGATGTAGTCGGAGTTGCCGACCAGGACCATTTTCCCGCGCTCCGACGCGGCCTGTTCGACCGCGTGTGCCATCTCCCCGAAGAAGGGCTGGCGCGCGTCCGGCACGATCAGGCCTATGAGGTCGGTGCGCCGGGACGCCATCGCCTGCGCGACCCGGTCCGGCCGGTACGACAGCTCCTTGATCGCGGCGAGGACACGCTCGCGCGTGGCCGGGGCAACCGGCCGGGGTCCGTTGTTGATGACATAGCTGACGACAGCGGTGGACGTCCCCGCCAGCCGTGCTACGTCATCCCTGGTTACCTTGGCCACGCGCGGAGTCTACGCGGATGGACCCGCCCTGGGCAGGGCGTCTTGCGGCTCCCTTGAGGGAGCGACACCCGGCCTGAGGGGCGGCTACGCCTCCGCGGAGATCTCCTCGGCGCCCACGGGCGCCTCGCTGTCCGCATCGTCCTTCTTTGCCCGGTCCGCCGCGGCCTTGGCCTCTTCGGCGGCACGGTCGATCTTCTCGGGGGTAACGAATCGATAACCGACGTTGCGGACGGTTCCGATCAGCGACTCGTGCTCCGGGCCGAGCTTGGCGCGCAGCCGCCGTACGTGCACGTCGACCGTCCGGGTGCCGCCGAAGTAGTCGTAGCCCCAGACCTCCTGGAGCAGTTGGGCGCGGGTGAAGACGCGGCCCGGGTGCTGCGCGAGGTACTTCAGGAGCTCGAACTCCTTGAAGGTGAGGTCGAGGACCCGGCCCTTGAGCTTGGCGGAGTAGGTCGCCTCGTCGACCGACAGGTCGCCGTTGCGGATCTCCATCGGGGAGTCGTCGTTGACGATCTGCTGCCGGCCCATCGCCAGCCGCAGCCGTGCCTCGACCTCGGCCGGGCCGGCGGTGTCGAGCAGGACGTCGTCGATGCCCCAGTCGGCGGTGACGGCGGCGAGGCCGCCCTCGGTGACGACCAGGATGAGCGGGCAGCCGGGGCCGGTGGACCGCAGCAGCTGACACAGGCTGCGGACCTGCGGGAGGTCACGGCGGCCGTCGATCAGGATGACGTCGGCACCAGGGGTGTCGACGAGGGCGGGGCCTTCGGCCGGGGCCACCCGCACGTTGTGCAGCAACAGGCCGAGCGCGGGCAGCACCTCCGTCGACGGCTGGAGGGCGTTGGTCAGGAGCAGCAGAGAACTCATACGTCTGGTTCCTCCTCGGTCCCTGCGAGGACGTTTGCGGCACTGCGGCGTTGCGGCGTTGCTCTGCGCGTCCAGGGCCCGTACACCTGCGGTTTCCCACTTCGTATACAACGCTTCCGAAAGCACAAAAGGACCCGGGGGCTACGCTGCCCGAGTCCTCTGCCCAGCAGAATAGCCCACATGAGCAACGGTCCGGCAGGTCATGCGGCATGTTCCACCGTTCGTCCGAACACTGAGACGGTCGCGGGCACCTCATTGCGGACGTTTCTGCCCACGGCCGACGGTATTTCCATCGATTCCGTATACGACCCGGGTGCGGTTGTATACGACGCCTCCGTGCCACCACGCTCCCGTGATCTCGTGTTCGTCGTGGCCCACGGATTCACCGGCGACGCGGACCGCCCGCACGTCCGGCGGATCGCGTCGGCGCTCGCCCGGCACGGGGCCGTCGTCACCTTCTCCTTCCGCGGGCACGGCCGCTCCGGGGGCCGCTCCACCGTCGGCGACCGCGAGGTCCTCGACCTGGACGCGGCGGTCGCCTGGGCCCGCCGGCTCGGCCACGCGCGCGTGGTCACCGTCGGCTTCTCCATGGGCGGCTCGGTGGTGCTGCGGCACGCGGCCCTGCACCCCGGCACGGTCGACGCGGTGGTCTCGGTCAGCGCCCCCGCCCGCTGGTACTACCGCGGTACGGCCCCCATGCGCCGCCTGCACTGGCTCGTCACCCGCCCCGCGGGCCGCCTGGTCGGGCGTTACGGCTTCCGCACCCGCATCCACCACCGCGAATGGGATCCGGTCCCGCTCTCCCCGGTGGAGGCGGTCCCGCGCATCGCGCCCACACCCCTGCTGCTGGTCCACGGCGACAGCGACGGCTACTTCCCCCTCGACCACCCCCGGATGCTGGCCGAGGCCGCCGGTGACCACGGCGAACTCTGGGTGGAGCCGGGCATGGGCCACGCCGAGCACTGCGCGACCGACGACCTCCTGACCCGCATCGGTACCTGGACTGCCGCACGGGCGGGCTAGCCTGACCTTGTTGACCACCGACGAAACCGACCGACCGAACACTGACTGAGGGACGAGATGGCAAAGGTCACGGTGCGCTACTGGGCGGCCGCCAAAGCCGCGGCCGGCGTCGCCGAGGAGCCGCACGACGCGGCCACCCTCGCCGAGGCACTCCAGGCCGCGCGGGAGCGACACCCCGGCGAACTCGTGCGTGTGCTGCAGCGATGCTCGTTCCTCGTCGACGGTGACCCCGTGGGCACCCGCGGACATGAGACGGTACGGCTGGCCGACGGCGGCACGGTCGAAGTGCTCCCGCCGTTCGCAGGAGGGTGAGATGACCGACCAGCCGTACGAGGGGCAGTACCCGCAGGGGTACGACCCGTATCAGCAACAGGCCCCGCAGCAGCAGGCCCCGCAGCCACAGGCCCCGCAGCAGGACTGGCCCGCCCGGCAGCAGCCGTACGGGTACGAGGACCAGCAGGCGCACCTCCAGCACACCCAGCAGTGGCAGGGTCAGACCTGGGAGACCAGCGTGCAGCCGCCCGTCGCGGCGGCGGACCCGGCGGAGACGGCGTACCTGCCCCCGCAGACGGGCGAGTCCCCGGCCTGGCAGCAGCAGGCATCCCAGTACCAGCAGGCCCCCCAGTACCAGCAGCCTCGGTCGGACCAGTATCAGCAGTCCCAGTACCAGCAGCAGGGGCAGTACCGGACAGCGTCCTCCGGGCACCAGGTGCCGTACGGGCACCAGGCCGCCCCCGCTCCGGTCGGCCCCGCCCCCGCGCCGATGCCCGAGGCGGCGCCCGAGGGCCAGGCCGGCGGCGAGGCCGGGGGACCGTCCTACGGGCCCGCCACCATGGCCGGCAACGCGCGCATCACCGACGCCCAGCGGGCCCGCCTCGAAGGCCGTTCGCCGGTCATCGAACCCGGGATGCAGCCCGCCGCGCTCACCGCGCTCCTCGGCCTGCTGCTGTCCGGTGCGGCGGCGATCGGTACGTACGCGCTGGTCGTCCCGCTCGTCGTCCTCCAGGCCGTCACGGCGGCCGGCTGGTTCCGGCTGAACGGCATGTGGCCGGCCCGGCAGGGCATCGCGCTCGCCTTCCTCGGCGCACTCGTCTCCGACGTGGCGCTCCTCGTGGCCGGCCGGGAGAACGCGCCGGCCGCCATCCTGGGCAGCCTCGGTGTCTGGGTCCTGCTCTGCCTCGTCCTCCAGCTCCGCTCGCACGCCGACCCCGACGAGCGCATGTACGGCCTGATGGCGACGGTCACCTCGGCGGCGCTGGCGATCCTCGCCACCGGCCACCTCGGAGCCGACCCGGACGCGGTGACGGTCGGCGCCGCCGCGGTCGCCGTCGCCGTACTGGCCCGCGCGATGCCGCTGCCGACCGCCGCCTCGGTGGTCGTCGCACTGCTCGCCGCGGCGGGTGCGGGCATCGCGGTCGGCGGGATGACCGGCTTGGGCGCCAAGGGCGCGCTGCTCGGCGCCGGCGCGGCGGTCTGCGCGCTCATCGGCCACCGGGTGGCGAGCTACGACTACCCGTCGCGTTTCGTGCACTTCACGGCCGGCGTCGCCCTGCCGCTGGCCGCCGCGGCACCGGCGGTGTACGTGCTGGGGCGGGCGCTCGGGTAGAGGCCGGACGGTCGCCTGTGTCACAGGTGATCGACAAACTTCGGTCACCCTCCCCGTCCGGAGTTACCGTGAGTGGTCAATGACTGTCCGACCATCCGGGTGGGGGAACAACCGCATGCGAGCGCTTCGAATACTGCTGGTCGTCGTCGTGGTCCTGGGCGGCCTGTTCGTGCTCGCCGACCGCCTCGCCGTGAACTTCGCCGAGGGCGAGGCCGCGGACAAACTGCGGGTCAACGAGGGCCTCGCGGCCACCCCGGACGTGTCGATCAAGGGCTTTCCGTTCCTCACCCAGGTCGTCGGCGGTGAGCTGGACGACGTCGAGGTCGGCATCGACGACTACGAGGCCGCGGCCGGCGCACAGGGCCAGAAGATCCGCATCGACGATCTCAGGGCGAACATGAAGGGCGTCGAGTTCTCCGGCGACTACAGCTCGGCCACCGCCACCAGCGCCACCGGCACCGCGTCCATCAGCTACGCGGAGTTGCTGAAGACCGCCAAGTCCGAGCCGACCGACGTCCGCGTCGGCCCGCTGCAGGGCACGGCCCGCGTCATCGGCCTCTCCGACGGCGGCAACGGCAAGATCAAGGTCACCGTCGAGGCGACCGTCGCCGGCAAGAAGCTGCCGGAGCCCGTCTCGGTGCTGAGCACGGTCACCGCCGAGGGCGACACGGTCAGGGTGCACGCCGACTCGCTGCCGAGCTTCGGCCCGTTCCGGGTCGCCGAGGACGAGGTGCGCGGCATCACCGACTTCGAGCAGAAGATCGACGACCTGCCGGGCGGCATCCAGCTCGACAAGGTCGAGGCCGCGCAGACCGGCGTCGAGATCACGGTGAAGGGTTCCAACGTCCGCCTCGCCGGGTAGGACCAGCCCCGATGGACGGCGGCTGTCCGAAAGACGAGACACCGCCGTCCGCACCGCAGATGCGGGGCGAACGTGATGACGGATAGAGACGGATACGAGCGCCCGGAAGCCGTGCGGCAACGGCCCGGGCGCTTTGTGGGTCCCAGTATGCGGACGATCGCGTCTCACCATGCGGAGCGTTGGTGACATGTCCGCCCTTACGTCCCTACGATCGACCGCATGAAGCAGCGACAGGCGGATCTCACGAAGCGGCGGGCAGTAGACCTGTGCCGCGTCGCCGCCATGCTCTGTCGCCCTGTCTGAGCGGAAGCCCAGCCGGCCTTCCGCGCCCTCCCGACGCCCTCCATCGAGGGCGTTCGTGCGTCGGCCGCCGGCGAGACCCGGCCGCGCACCCTCCTTATCTGCACCCCCGCCGTAACTGCCCCGGAGGAGAACGAGCATGAGCCGCAGCGACGTCCTGGTCGACGCCGACTGGGTCGAGGCAAACCTCGACAACCCGGACATCGCCATCGTCGAGGTCGACGAGGACACGTCCGCGTACGAGAAGAACCACATCAAGAACGCGATCCGGATCGACTGGACCCAGGACCTCCAGGACCCGGTCCGCCGTGACTTCATCGACCAGGAGGGCTTCGAGAAGCTCCTGTCGGCGAAGGGCATCGGCAACGACACCACGGTGATCCTCTACGGCGGCAACAACAACTGGTTCGCGTCCTACGCCTACTGGTACTTCAAGCTCTACGGCCACGACAACGTCAAGCTTCTCGACGGCGGCCGCAAGAAGTGGGAGCTGGACGCCCGCGAGCTGGTCGAAGAGGTGCCCGAGCGCACGGAGACCGCCTACCAGGCCAAGCCGCAGAACAGCGCCATCCGCGCCTTCCGCGACGACGTCGTGGCGGCCATCGGCACGCAGAACCTGGTCGACGTCCGGTCGCCCGACGAGTTCTCCGGCAAGCTGCTCGCCCCGGCCCACCTTCCGCAGGAGCAGTCGCAGCGTCCCGGTCACGTGCCGAGCGCCCGCAACATCCCGTGGTCGAAGAACGCCAACGACGACGGCACCTTCAAGTCGGACGAGGCGCTGAAGGCCCTCTACGCCGACGAGCAGGTCGACCTGGCCAAGGACACGATCGCCTACTGCCGCATTGGTGAGCGCTCGGCCCTGACCTGGTTCGTCCTGCACGAGCTGCTCGGCGTCGAGAACGTCAAGAACTACGACGGCTCGTGGACCGAGTACGGCTCCCTCGTCGGCGTGCCGATCGAGCTCGGCGCCAACAAGTAATCCAACCGACCCGACCTTCTGGTCAGACCCCTGTGGAGAACGACATGTGCGGAGCGAAGGCCGGCGGCCCGGACGCCTCGACGATCAAGCCCGGTGAGACCACCATCCAGGGTCAGGTGACCCGCGACGGCGAGCCGGTGACGGGCTATGTCCGTCTGCTCGACTCGACCGGCGAGTTCACCGCGGAGGTCCCCACCTCCGCGACCGGACAGTTCCGCTTCTACGCGGCCGAAGGCACCTGGACCGTCCGCGCCCTCGTGCCCGGCGGCACCGCCGACCGCACGGTCGTCGCCCAGCAGGGCGGCCTCGCGGAGGTCGCGATCGCCGTCTGACACGTACCTGGTCGGACGTCGGCGAACGCAGTCGGCCGAAGGGCCGCACCTCTCGGGTCGGACACCCGAGGTGCGGCCCTTCGGCCTGTCCGGTCCTACCCTGGACCTATGTACGCCCGCCGTCGGCACGCCTACTTCGCCATGATGGGCACCTGCCTCGTGCTGTTCGTCCTGGCCTGGGGTGTCGTACGTCTGTGGTCGGTTCCCGTGGCCGTCGGGATGTGTGTGGTCGCGATGGTCATCCCGCCGCTCGCCGCCGTGGTCGCCAACCGGCGCGGCCCCGAGGACCGGTGGTGGGACGACCCGTCCGGCGATCCGAAGTCCGACGAGTGGTGGGACGAGCTGGACGGGAAGAAGCGACACCAGTAGGAAGGTGGGCATGTCCTCCGCGAGGTTGTCCACCGTGGTGCTCGACGCGTCCGACGCGCACGAGCTGGCCGGGTTCTCCATGCGTCTGCTCGGCTACGAGGTGCGCGCCGACGAGCCCGACCGGGTCCTCATCGGCCCGCCGCCCGGAGCGCCCGGCACGGCGCTCGCCTTCGAGACGGAACCCGGATACGTCCCCCCGGCCCGGCCCACCCGCAGGCGCGAGGAGCAGCAGATGATGCTGCACCTCGACATCGAGGTGGACGACCTGGAGGCGGAGACGGGGCGGGCCGTCGCCGAGGGCGCGCGGCTCGCCGACTACCAGCCCCAGGACGACGTACGGGTGCTGCTCGACCCCTCGGGCCATCCGTTCTGCCTGTGGGTGGAGACACCCGCGTAGGGCTCGGGTCTCAGTACACGAGCGCCTGGGTCCCGTCCGCCAGCGCCTCCTGCACGAACACCTGCGCCCCGGCGATCCGGACGCCCTCCAGCACGTCCTTCTCGGTGATGTCCCGCCGGGCCGCGCACTGCGTGCACAGCGTGACCCGGCCGCCGAGCAGGAGCGAGTCGAGCAGGTCGGGCAGCGGGGCGGCGTGCGGCAGCTCGAACTCGGCGGCCCGGCCCGGCAGCGCGAACCACGCGGACTCCCCGGTCAGCCACAGCGAGACCTCCACACCGCTGGCCACGGCCACCGCCGCCACCGTGAACGCCTGGGAACACCGTTCGGGGGCATCGGCCCCGGCCGTCACCTTGATCACGAGCTTCTTCGCCATGCCTGAAGCGTAGTCAGCATCCTTACGGCTCCCTGCATCGACCAGGAAGACGCAGGAAGCGCAAGCCGTACGGGCCGGAGCAGGTGCGACTGGCCCGGATCGCCGTCGGTGACGTGTACGCCGTGATCGTCCAGTCCCGCAAGGGCGCCGCTCTCGCCGTCCCCTTCCAGCAGGCGGTGACGCTGCGGAGCCGACTGCCGGGCTGACGCCGGCGAGGCGCACCTCGCAAAGAGAGCCGGTCCCCGGCCGCGTAAGCTGGGGCCCGGCCCTGTTGTACGTATCCCGAGGCGTACGTACCTCGAAGCACGCTCATCCGAGGAGCACCCGTGGAACTCTTCTTCGAAATCCTGCTGGTCCTGGTCTGCGTGGGCGTCCTCGCCTTCGCCGGGCTGACCGTGAAGAAGCTGTACCAGGGCCAGCGCTGACCCACGTCCAGAAAGTGCCACCGATGATCGAGATCCCGTCCGACCTGCATAAGGACCTCGTCCCCCTCGCCTTCCTGCTGGGTAGCTGGGCGGGCGCGGGCGTGCACGACTTCCCCGGCTCCGAGAAGTGCAACTTCGGGCAGGAGACCACCTTCACGCACGACGGCCGGGACTTCCTGGAGTACCGCTCCCACACCTGGGTGCTGGACCAGGACGGCAACAAGGTCCGCCCCCTGGAGTCCGAGTACGGCTTCTGGCGGATCGACGCCGACCGCAAGGTCGAGGTGACGATGGTCCGCGACGACGGCGTCGTCGAGATCTGGTACGGCGAGCTGGCCCACAAGAAGCCGCAGATCGACGTGGTCACGGACGCGGTGGCCCGCACGGCCGCCTCCGGCCCGTACACGGGCGGCAAGCGTCTGTACGGCTACGTCAACAGCGACCTGATGTGGGTCGGGGAGAAGCAGACCCCCGAGGTCGAGCTGCGCCCCTACATGTCGGCCCACCTGAAGAAGGTCGTCACCCCGGAGGACGTCGAACGCTGGGCGAAGGCCCTCCCGGACGACATGCCCGACGACGGGATCGCGTTCTTCAAGTAGTCCTAGACTCTGTTGTGTGGTGAGCACCGACTGGAAGAGCGACCTAAGGCAGCGCGGCTACCGGCTGACGCCGCAGCGGCAACTCGTGCTCGAAGCCGTGGACACCCTTGAGCACGCGACCCCCGACGACATCCTCGTGGAAGTGAGGAAGACGGCGTCGGGGGTCAACATTTCCACGGTCTACCGGACGCTGGAGCTGTTGGAGGAACTGGGGTTGGTCAGCCATGCCCATCTCGGGCACGGGGCGCCGACGTACCACCTAGCCGACCGGCACCACCACATCCACCTGGTCTGCCGTGACTGCACGAACGTGATCGAGGCGGACATCAGTGTGGCCGCCGAGTTCACCGCCAAGCTCCGGGCCGAGTTCGGCTTCCGGACGGACATGAAGCACTTCGCGATCTTCGGCCGGTGCGAGGACTGCTCGCTCAAGGATTCAAATACCGAGTCGTAGGCTTGGGGACATGAAGAGCCCACTGCTGTCCCTGCCCGGCGCCGTACCCGCCGAGGGTGTGGACGAAGACGTCGCCGCCCACTACGGCGACCTGTTCCGCGAGCAGCGTGCCCTCGCCGAAGGCACAGGTTTCGTCGACCTCTCGCACCGCGGAGTCGTGACCGTCTCCGGCGACGACCGGCTGAGCTGGCTGCATCTCCTGCTCACCCAGCACGTCAGTGACCTGCCCACCGGCCGGGCCACCGAGGCGCTGATCCTCTCCGCGACCGGCCACATCGAACACGCGCTCTATCTGGTGGACGACGGCACGACCGTCTGGGCCCACGTCGAACCCGGCACCCAGGAGGCGTTGATCGCCTACCTGGAGTCGATGAAGTTCTTCTACCGGGTCGAGGTCGCCGACCGGACGGCCGACATCGCGCTCGTCCACCTGCCCGCCGGTTCGATCACCGAGGCCCCCGAGGGCGTCGTCGTCCGCGAGACGGCGTACGGGCGTGATCTGTTCCTGCCGCGCGCGGACCTGGAGTCGTACGCCGCGAAGTCCGGACCCGCCGCGGGGCTCCTCGCCTACGAGGCCCTGCGCGTCGAGCAGCACCGGCCCCGCCTCGGCTTCGAGACCGACCACCGCACCATCCCGCACGAGCTGGGCTGGATCGACACCGCGGTACACCTGCAGAAGGGCTGCTACCGCGGCCAGGAGACCGTCGCCCGCGTGCAGAACCTCGGCAAGCCCCCGCGCCGGCTCGTCTTCCTGCACCTCGACGGCAGCGAGGTGTACCTGCCGCCCGCCGGGACCGAACTGCGCCGCGCCGACGAGGGCCCCGACGGCCGCAAGATCGGCGTCATCACCACGTCCGTACGCCACCACGAGCTGGGCCCGGTGGCGCTGGCCCTGGTGAAGCGGAACGTCCCGCTGGACGCCCCGCTGCTCGCCGACGGCACGGCGGCGGCCCAGGAGGTCGTGGTCGAGCCGTAGGGCCGCTCGGTCGCCCCCTGGCTACATCTCGATCAGCACGGTGAACGGGCCGTCGTTCGTCAGCGACACCCGCATCTGCGCGCCGAAACGGCCCGTCGCCACGGTCGCGCCCAGCCCGCGCAGCTGGGCGACGACCTCCTCGACGAGCGGTTCGGCCACCTCGCCGGGGGCGGCCGCGTTCCAGGTCGGGCGGCGGCCCTTGCGGGCGTCGCCGTAGAGCGTGAACTGGCTGATGACGAGGAGCGGGGCGTCGATGTCGCTGCACGACCGCTCCTCGCTGAGCATGCGCACCGACCACAGTTTGCGGGCCAGCCGGGCGGCCTTCTCCTTGGTGTCCTCGTGGGTGACCCCGACGAGGACGCACAGCCCCTCGCCCTCGATCGACCCCACGGTCTCGCCGTCCACGACGACGCTCGCGCCGTCCACTCTCTGCACCACCGCACGCATGCGCCCCATCATGCCGTGCGGCCGGCGCACCCCCTGCGGGGGCTTCTTTTTTGATCCTTAAGCCACCATCTGGGCCGTTCGGGGGCACTCGGTCACATTGGGGCCACTTGGGGTGGCACGATGCTTCCCACACGCCGGTCGAGGGGACGGTAGAGCACATGAGCACACCGAGTACCGGGCAGCTGGGCTTGACCACCCAGCGTCCGCCTGTGCAGCGCACGGAGAGTCCGCCGTGTCCGCTGCCGACGGAGCCGCCCGCGCACGACCTGGCCCGGCTGAGCCTGCCCGAACTGCGCACCCTGCGCCGGGACGCCCAGCGCGACGAGGCCGACCTCAGTTACGTACGACGGCTGCTCCAGGGCCGTATCGACATCCTGCGCGCGGAACTGGCCCGGCGTTCACCTGCCGGGGCGGCGTCGGTGGTGGACCGACTTTCGGAGATCCTCACGGACGCCCCGGCCCGGCACCGTTCCTCCGCCCGGCACGTCACGCTGGGCACCCCGCAGAGCGAGGAGTACCGGCTCCTGGCGTCACAGATGCTCTCCGAGGTCGAGCTCTCCGACCTGGGTGCCCGCACCGACCCGGAACTCCACGAGGCGATGGCCCGCCTCATCGGCTACGAACACCAGGTCTCCCGCCGCCGCCAGCACCTCCAGCACACGGCGGACAAGTGCGGCAAGGAGATCACCCGCCGCTACCGTGACGGCGAAGCCCAGGTGGACGACCTCCTGGTCTGAACGTCCAGGGCGAGCAGCACGTCCAGGGAGAGCAGGGAGCGCAGGGAGAGCAGGGCTGGGAGGTGCCCCTTATACACATCTCCGAGCCACCAGGAAAGGACAAAAACTCGTATCCGGTCTTCTCCTTAAAAAAAAA
>NZ_JARGEF010000136.1:0-21409 GCF_033794725.1 Streptomyces sp. ID05-39B
TGCCTGGTGCTCCGGGGGTGTTTTTAAAAGGAAGGTGTTGCCCGCAACCCGGGGTCCCGGGGGGCCCGCAGGGGGGGGCCGGCGGTGGGGGGTGGGGTTTTTGGCGGTTGCCCACAGGGTTTGACGGGTTTGGGTGAGGGGCGGTGGTTTCTCACGAGTTGATGTTCGTCCGTGTGCGGGGGAGGCGGTCGTGGTGACAGAGGTCGGTGCCGGGGTGGGCGTGACGGTGGGCGCGGACGTGGTGTCCGATGCGGAGAGCGGCGTGACCGTGGGGGCGGGGCCGCGACTTCCCCGGGTGCGGGGGTTCGCCCAGTGGCCCGCCTCGGAGTCGCCGAAGGAGGAGGGCAAGGCACTGCGCCGCGGAGTGCCGCGCTCGGTGCATGCCGCGCTCGACCTGGACGCCTCCCGCCCGGACGCGGTGACGGCCGTCGAGGAGTCCAGCAGGGACCGTATCCCCGCACTCGCGCCGATACGGGTGGGGCGGATGGCGGCCACTCCGTTCGCGTTCCTGCGGGGCTCGGCGGGCCTCATGGCGTACGACCTGGCCCGGACCCCGATGACCCGCCTCACGGCGCAGATCTGCGGCGACGCGCACGCGGCCAACTTCGGGCTCTACGGCGATGCCCGCGGCGGCCTGGTCATCGACCTGAACGACTTCGACGAGACGGTCGACGGTCCGTGGGAGTGGGACCTCAAGCGACTTGCCGCCTCCCTGGTCCTCGCGGGCCGGGAGGCCGGCGCCGACGAGGACACCTGCCGTCAGGCGGCGCACGGCGCGGTCGGCGCCTACCGGCGCACCATGCGCCTGCTGGCGACACTTCCGGTGCTGGACGCGTGGAACGCCATCGCCGACGAGGAACTCGTCTCGCACACCGACGCCCACGACCTGCTGGGCACGCTGGAGCGGGTCTCCGAGAAGGCGCGGGCCAACACGAGCGGGCGGTTCGCGGCCAAGTCGACCGAGCCGACCCCCGGGGGCGGGCGCCGCTTCGTCGACGCGGCGCCGGTGCTGCGTCGCGTCCCGGACGCCGAGGCAGCCGCGGTGGCCGCGTCCCTGGAGCAGTACGTGACCACGCTGCCGGAGGACCGGCTGCCCCTGCTGGCCCGGCACGCGGTGCACGACGTGGCCTTCCGCATCGTCGGCACGGGCAGCGTGGGCATGCGGTCCTACGTCGTCCTGCTGCTGGACCACCGGGGCGAGCCGTTGGTGCTGCAGGTGAAGGAGGCGCGGGATTCGGTACTGGTGCCGCACCTGGCGAGCGCGGGCTTCGAGGCACCGGCCGTCGAGCACGAGGGACGGCGCGTCGTCTTCGGGCAGAAGCGCATGCAGGTCGTCAGCGACATCCTGCTGGGCTGGACGACGGTCGAGGGCCGGCCCTTCCAGGTCCGCCAGTTCCGCAACCGCAAGGGCAGCGTCGACCCCGCCGCCCTCGCCGCCGACCAGGTCGACGACTACGGCCGCATGACCGGAGCCCTGCTGGCCCGTGCCCACTCGCACAGCGCCGACCCGCGGCTCATCGCCGGATACTGCGGCAAGAACGAGGAGCTGGACGAGGCGATGGCGTCCTTCGCCATGGCCTACGCAGACCGCACGGAGGCGGACCACGCCGATCTGGTGACTGCGGTGCGGTCGGGGAGGATCGCGGCCGAGGTGGGAGTGTGAGCGCGGCATGAGGGACCTGCGGTGAAGTACGTCGAGCTGGACGGGCGGGTCGGTGACCTCACGGGGGTCCTCGATCCGGGGCCGTATCTGCGGCGGTTGCCGGTGCTGGGCGGGCGGCTCCCGCCGGGGGCGCGCGCGTTCGCCACCGATCCGGACCACTACGACTTCTCCGGCAGGCGGTGCGTGAAGGATCTCCTGCCGCGGGCCGGCCGGCGGATCGGGCGAGAGGACTGGGAGATCCGCTTCGGGCACAACTGCTGGAAGCACGACGAGGATCTGGTCGTCCGCTACTCGGGCGTCTCGCGTCTTCAGGCCGGCGTCCTTGACGTGCGCGCCCTCGACGACCTTGGTGAGGCGGTTCTTGACGACCTCGGCGAGGTGATCCTCGACGAACTCCTTCCCGACCCCGGAGGCTGTGCCCACGAGCTGGCCTGCCGCTCCGGTTCGCTCCTGGTGGGGTGCCGGGACCTGGAGGCGGAGTGGGTGGCTGCGGACTGTCCGCAGGGCCGGGGCTGAGGGAAGGGGGCTGAGGGGACGGGTGGTCCGGGTGGTCGTCGGGCCGGTCCGGCTGCCGATGTGGTGGGCCGGGGAAACGGACGGTGAGCGGGTGCCGCCCCGAGGGTGGCCTACGCTGGTCGGGTGACGACCCCCGAAGCTGAGCAGTCGCGGCCCGAGGAGCGGCTTGAGCAGGCCGTGCGGGCCGCTGAGCAGGCGTTGATCGAGTTCGAGATCGCGGTGGAGACCTTCCGCGTCGAGGTCGAGAACTTCTCGCGGCTCCACCACCAAAAGCTCGGTCCGATGTACGCCCGGCTCGATGAGCTGGAGGCGCAGATCGCCGAGGCCACGGCTGCCCGCACCGGCGATCCGGAGGATCTGCGCAAGGCGGCCGAGGCGCGGGCCCGGGTGATGCCGATGCCCGGGGTCGAGGAGCTGTTCCACGGCTGGATGGACGACAACGGGCTGTTCCCCGAGGCCGAGGCGATGCTCACGGACCAGCCGGTGCGGCCCCCGCAGCGGGTGCGGCCCAGCGACGAGGTCCGCAAGCTCTACCGGGAGCTGGCCCGCAAGGCCCACCCCGACCTGGCGCAGGAGGATGCGGAGCGGGCGCGGCGCGAGGAGTTCATCACGCGGGTCAACGCCGCCTACGCCCGCGGCGACGAGGCCCTGCTGCGTGAGCTGGCCGACGAGTGGGCGGCCGGTCCGGTCCCCGCGGAGCGGCGGCCGAGCCCCAGCGAGGAGCTGTACGCCCGCCTCGAGTGGCTCGCCGAACGCAAGGAGATGCTGGCGCTGGTGGCCAGGGAGCTGGAGGAGGGCGCGATCGGCGCGATGCTCCGGATGGCACCGGACGATCCTGACCGGCTCCTGGAGGAGATCGCCGACCAGCTTCTGGGCGAGGTGGCGAAGCGGGAGGCCGAGCTGGCGGAGCTGGCGGGCTAGGCCCTGCGGGGTCGCTTTTCCGGGTCGGTGGGTTCCGGGCCGGTCGTTTCCGGGCCGGTTCGGGGGCGGTGGGTTCCGGGGCGGTCCCAGGCCGGTCGGTTCCGGGGCCGTCGTTCGCCAGTGGGCCTCGCCGCCGGGTGGGCGGTGTCCGGTAGCGTCGGGGTATGAGTTTCGGAGCTGGTGTGCCCACGGTCGGGGTCGAGGACCTCAAGGACGGCGACTTCCTGCTGGACGTCCGGGAGGACGACGAGTGGAAGGCCGGCCACGCCGAAGGGGCACTGCACATCCCCATCAGTGACTTCGTCGCCCGCTACGGCGAGCTGACCGAGGCGGCACCGCAGGACGGACGGGTCCATGTGATCTGCCGCGCCGGTGGGCGTTCCGCCCAGGTCACCATGTACCTCGCGCAGCAGGGCATCGACGCGGTGAACGTGGACGGCGGCATGCAGTACTGGTCCGCCGTGGGCCGCCCGGTCGTCACCGACGACGGGCAGCCCGGCTTCGTGTTGTAGTCGAGCGGTGCGGCGGCCCCGTGGTGCCGCGCCGTCGAGGCCCTGGCGGCGGGGCGGCTCAGCTGAGGGTGTGGGCGGCCAGCAGGTCGCCCAGGGCCTCCTCGTGCGCCGCCGCGGGGCCGAGGGACAGCTCCAGGTGTTTGGCCCAGGCGTGGTAGCGGTGCAGCGGGTAGTCGATGTCGGCGCCGAAGCCGCCGTGCAGGTGCTGCGCGGTCTGCACCACCCGCCGTACGCCCTCCGAGGCCCAGATCTTGGCCACGGCCATGTCGCCGGAGGCGGGCAGCGCGCCCTGGGCGCGTGAGTCGAGCCGCCACGCGGCCTGCCAGAGGGTGACCTCCATCGCGCGCAGGTCGATGTACCGGTCGGCGGCCTGCACGGCGACCGCCTGGAAGGTGGCGATCGGGTGCCCGAACTGTGCCCGCTGCCCGGCGTAGTCGCCCGTCATGCGCAGGACGCGTTCGCCGAGGCCGAGTGCCAGGGCACAGGTGCCGGTGGTCAGCAGGCCGCGCAGCCACTCCCAGGCGCCGTCGGCGGTGATGACGTCCTGGCCGGGGACGCGCGCCGATTCGAGGCGCAGCTCGCCCAGGCGTTCGCCGGTGGTGGAGGTCTGCTCGGCGAGCGAGGTTCCCTCGTGCCCGCGGGGGACCAGCGCGAGGACGCTCCGGTCGTCCCCGGTGTGCGCGGGTACGAGGACGAGGTCGGCGTCGTGGGCCCAGGGCACCGCCGTCTGTACTCCGTCCAGCACCCATTCGGAGCCGTCCTGGCGGGCGGTCACGGCGAGTTCGGCGGCGTCGTGTCCGGTGCGGCCGTGCGCGGCGACGGTCAGGACGGTCTCGCCCCTGCCTGCCCCCGCGAGCAGCGCCGACTTCGCCTCGGGCCCGCCGAACGCCTGTACGGCGGCTGCGGCGGCGCTGCTCTCCAGGAGCGGGACGCGGGCCAGGACCTTCGCCGACTCCCGCAGCACCAGACAGAGGGCGACGGCGTCCAGGCCGGCCCCGCCGTGCTCCTCGTCGAGCAGCAGGCTCAGCAGGTCGGCGTCGGCGAGCCTGGCCCACAGGGCCCGGTCGAAGTCGGCGGCGACGGGGCCCCTGGTGAAGGCGGGGCTGGGTACGCCGTCGGGAGCCACGTCGCTGAAGACGCCTCGCGCGGCCTCGGCAGCGGCCTGCTGCTCCTCGGTGAAGGTGAAGTCCACGGCCTGTCCTCCCGACGGGTCAGCTGATCTGACGGTCCGTCAAGATAGAGCAGGTTCCGGAAGAAGGGAACGGGAGAGCGGGGACCGCCGGGCGCAGTGCCCTTAGCCGGGTGCAGGGCCCTTCCACGCCAAGCCACGCCCTTCCCGGTTCACCGGTTCACCGGTCGAAGTCCACCTCCACCGTTTCCGTCAGCGGACGCGACTGGCATGCCAGCACGAAACCGGCCTCCGTCTCCTCCGGTTCCAGGGCGAAGTTGCGGTCCATGCGCACCTCGCCGGAGACCAGGAAGGCCCGGCAGGTTCCGCACACTCCGCCCTTGCAGGCGTAGGGCGCGTCGGGCCGGTTGCGCAGGACCGTGTCCAGAACCGATTCGCCGTCCGCCACGGGCCAGCTGCCGCCCCGGCCGTCGAGCCGGGCGGTCACCGTGCTGTGCGCGGGGGCGGGGATGGTGGACGCGGGGGCGGTGACGTCCACGTGGAAGATCTCCTCGTGGAGGTGGGAACGGGGGACGCCGAGGTCCGTCAGGGCACGCTCCGCGCCCTGCACCAGCCCGAACGGTCCGCACAGGAACCAGCCCGCCACGTCCGCCACGGGCAGCAGCGCCGGGAGGAGCGCGGTCAGCCGCTCCCGGTCCAGTCGCCCGGACGGCAGCCCGGCCTGCTGTTCCTCGCGGGAGAGCACGGTGACCAGGTGCAGCCGCTGCGGATACCGGTCCTTGAGGTCGGCGACCTCCTCCAGGAACATCGTCGACGCCGCCGTACGGTCGCTGCGGACCAGGCAGAACCGGGCCGCGGGCTCGCGGGCCAGCAGGGTGGCGACGATCGAGAGCACCGGGGTGATTCCGCTGCCGCCGACGATCGCCGCGTACAGCCCGGGTGCGGGATCGAGGGTGAACCGGCCTGCCGGGGTCATCACCTCCAGCTCGTCCCCGATGTCGATCTCCTTGAGGGCGTACGTCGAGAAGGCGCCGCCCTCGACCAGCCGCACGCCGACCCGAAGGGTGCTGGGTCCTTCGCCGCCGGGATCGGGCGCGGGCGAGCAGATCGAGTACGTCCGCCGGATCTCCGTCCCGTCGGTCCTGCGCCGCAGGGCGAGGTGCTGGCCCGGCGCGTGCCGGTACTCCTCGCGCAGCGCGGCGGGGACCGAGAAGGTGAGGGCCACGGAGTCGTCGGTGAGCCGGTCCACCGCGGCCACGGGGAGCGGGTGGAAGCGGGCCATCACAACTCCTTGAAGTGGTCGAAGGGTTCGCGGCAGTCCAGGCAGCGCCGCAGGGCCTTGCAGGCGGTGGAGGAGAAGCGGCTGAGCAGTTCGGTGTCGGCGGAGCCGCAGTGGGGGCAGCGGACGGGGTCGTGGTCCTGCTCGGCGGTGCGGGTCGGTCCCAGGGTGACGCCGACCGGTCCGGCCGTGCGCTGGGCGCGCGGCGGGGCTATGCCGAACTCCCGCAGTTTCCGGCGGCCTTCGGCGGAGATGTCGTCCGTGGACCAGGCGGGGCTGAGCACCGTGCGCACGGTGACCTCGCGGACGCCGTGGTCGCGCAGGGCCCGCTCGATGTCCGTGGACATCGCCTCCACGGCGGGGCAGCCGGTGTAGGTCGGGGTCAGCTCGACCTCGACGGCGTCGGTGTCGCGCACATGGACGGCGCGCAGGACGCCCAGTTCCTGGAGGGTGAGTACGGGCAGCTCTGGGTCGGGCACCGAGCCGGCGACCGCGAGGAGTTCCGCCTCCAGCGGGGTGAGGGTCACCATGACGCCCCCGGGTGGCTGCGGTGCAGGTGCTGCATCTCGGCGAGCATCCGTCCGAAGGACTCGGTGTGCAGGCCCTGACGTCCCGCGCCCGCACGCCACGCCCCGGTCCGCGGTCCCTCGGGCGTCTCCAGGCCGGCCCGGCCGAGCACGGTCCCGACCGATTCCAGCCAGGGCGTCTCCAGGCCGGTCAGGTCGGTGCCGACGCCCTCCACCGGCTGGAACATCTCGCCGGTGAACCGCCACAGGGCGTCGCAGGCCCGTCGCATCCGCTCGTGGCTGACGTCGGTGCCGTCACCGAGCCGCAGGGTCCACTGCTCGGCGTGGTCGCGGTGGTAGGCGACCTCCTTGACGGCCTTCGCCGCGAGTCCCGCGAACGGCCCGTCTGCGGTGGCCAGTCGGTCGTACAGCAGGTGCTGGTAGGTGGAGAAGTACAGCTGGCGGGCGATGGTGTGGGCGAAGTCGCCGCCCGGCTGTTCCACCAACTGCAGGTTGCGGAAGGCCCGTTCCTCGCGGAGGTAGGCGAGGTCGTCCTCGTCGCCGACCATCGACAGCAGGATGCGGGCCTGGCCGAGGAGGTCGAGGGCGATGTTGGCGAGGGCGACCTCCTCCTCCAGTACCGGCGCGTGGCCCATCCACTCGCCCAGGCGGTGGGAGAGCACCAGGGCGTCGTCGCCGAGGGCGAGCGCGGCGGTGTCGGTGTGCGTGGTCGTGGTCACAGGTGCTTCACCCCTTCCGGGATCTCGTAGAACGTGGGATGCCGGTACGGCTTGTCGGCGGACGGGTCGAAGAACGGGTCCTTCTCGTCCGGTGAGGAGGCGGTGATCGCGGCGGAGGGCACGACCCAGATCGAGACGCCCTCGCCGCGCCGGGTGTACAGGTCGCGGGCGTTGCGCAGGGCGAACTCCGCGTCCGGCGCGTGCAGGCTGCCGGCGTGGGTGTGGGAGAGGCCGCGGCGGGAGCGCACGAAGACCTCCCACAGGGGCCAGTCGGTGTTCGTCATGCCTGCTTCGCTCCTGTCTCGCGGCTCTCACGGTTCTCGTGGCTGTCACCGCTGTGCTTGGCCGCGTGGGCCGCGGCGGCCTCCCGGACCCAGGCGCCCTCTTCGTGCGCCCGGGTGCGCTGGGTGATCCGCTGCTCGTTGCACGGACCGTTGCCCTTGAGGACTTCCTTGAATTCCGTCCAGTCGATCGGGCCGAAGTCGTGGTGGCCCCGCTCCTCGTTCCACTTCAGGTCCGGGTCGGGGAGGGTCAGGCCGAGCGACTGCGCCTGTGGGACGCAGATGTCGACGAAGCGCTGGCGGAGTTCGTCGTTGGAGTGCCGCTTGATCTTCCAGGCCATCGACTGCGCGGAGTGCGCGGACTCGTCGTCGGGCGGGCCGAACATCATCAGTGAGGGCCACCACCAGCGGTCCACCGCGTCCTGGGCCATCGCGTGCTGTTCCGGGGTGCCGCGGCTGAGGGCCAGCAGCAGTTCATACCCCTGGCGCTGGTGGAAGGACTCCTCCTTGCAGACACGGACCATGGCGCGCGCGTACGGACCGTAGGAGCAGCGGCACAGGGGGACCTGGTTGGTGATCGCGGCGCCGTCCACCAGCCAGCCGATCGCGCCGACGTCGGCCCAGGTCAGGGTGGGGTAGTTGAAGATCGAGGAGTACTTCTGGCGGCCGGTGTGCAGCTTGTCCAGCAGTTCCTCGCGGCCCGTGCCGAGCGTTTCGGCCGCGCTGTAGAGGTAGAGGCCGTGGCCCGCCTCGTCCTGGACCTTCGCCATGAGGATGGCCTTGCGGCGCAGGGAGGGGGCGCGCGTGATCCAGTTGGCTTCCGGCTGCATGCCGATGATCTCGGAGTGGGCGTGCTGCGCGATCTGGCGGACCAGCGTCGCGCGGTAGGCCTCGGGCATCCAGTCGCGGGGCTCGATGCGTTCGTCGGCGGCCACCGCGGCGTCGAAGGCGCGCTGGTAGGCGTCCTGCTCGCCGTCGGCGGCTTCCTGGCCGCCGGACCGCTGTGTGCGGGCCGTCCGGTGCGCGGCTGCTGTCGCCATGCGGTTCCCCTCGACCTCGGGCTCTGTGTGAGCCATCTCCCGACCGATCGTTCGGTCCGTGCGATTCCATGGTGAGACGGGCGCCGTAAGGTGTCAACCGCTGTGGACAACCTCTCGCCTCCCTGTGGAAAACTCGGGCGGTCCTTCGGTGGCGGGGCCGCGGCGCTCACTCGGCCGGGCTCGCTCGGGGGGAGGGCTGCGCGGCACGGGCCGGGCTGAGTACCGTTCCGTGCGACGACTGTGCGACAGCCGTACGAAGGCTGTCCTGCTCCGTGCTCGGCGCACGGGGTGCGGGAGCGGCTCGACGTGACGCGGTGGCGCGTACACACGGTCGCCGCGGCGCGGCAGCAGGCGCAAGACGGACCGGAATCGGGGAACGGGGCGGAATGAACGCGTACGACGGAGGCGCCGGCCCCCCGCGGGGGGCCGAGGCGCCACGGGGGCCGAGGACGCCGGTGGAAGAGCCGGCGGAGGCGGCCGAGCCGACAAAGGGGCCGACGGAGGGGCCGCAGCCGACGGGTGGCCTGTCCGGCGCCCGGACCGAGGCCGCGCAGGACGGGCGCCCGGCCCTGCCCGATCCCCGCAGCGGTGTGGCCGCTCTCTCCACGCGCTATCAGGTCGTCGCCGCCCTGGCGCTCGCCGTCGTCGCGGTCGCCGTCTGTGTGCACGTCGCCATGGTGTTCCTGCACGTCGCACCGTCCAACACGGTCACCAAGACGCACGGCGAGGCCATCGACGAGTACATCTATCCCGAGTTCGAGCAGAACTGGAAGCTCTTCGCGCCGAACCCGCTCCAGCAGAACATCGCCGTCCAGGTCCGTGCCGACGTCCGCACCGCCGACGGGGCGGCCGACACCACCGGCTGGTTCGACCTGTCCGCCCAGGACGGCCGCGGCATCGACGGCAACCTGGTGCCGAGCCACACCCAGCAGAACGAACTGCGCCGCGCCTGGGACTTCTACGTGGGCTCGCACGACTCCGAAGACCGCTCGGCGGGCCCGCGCGGCCCTCTCGCCGAGACCTACCTGCGCAACATCGTCGTGCTGCGCCTGGAGCGCGGCGACGCGGCCGGCCGGGGCGGCGTCATAGAGCGCGTCCAGGTCCGCTCCCGCACCACGAACGTGCCGGCGCCCGAGTGGGGCACCGACAAGGTCACGTCGAAGCCGGTCTACCGTGTGCTGCCCTGGTGGCCGCTGCCCGCCGGTGAGACCGAGGGAGGCGCGCGGTGAACCGGTTCTCCCTGTCGGTGTCCACCGTCATCGCGCGCGTCACCGGGTCCGCGCTGGGGCCGTACCAGAGCGCCGTGGTCCGCATCGGGTTCAGCCTGACCTGGCTGTTGTTCCTGCTGCGTGAACTTCCCCACCGCGCGGAGCTGTACGGGCCCGACGGTCCGTGGAGCTGGGGGCTGGCCCGGCAGCTGATCGACGACAACGGCGCCTTCACGGCCCTGATGTGGTCGGACGGCCGCCTCTGGTTCGAGGCCGTGTACGTGCTGTCGCTCCTGTCGAGCCTCCTGCTGCTGCTGGGCTGGCGCACCCGCACCATGTCGGTGCTGTTCATGGTGGGCGTGCTCTCGCTGCAGAACCGCAGCGTCTTCGTGGGCGACGGCGGTGACAACGTCCTGCACCTGATGTCGATCTACCTGGTCTTCATGCGCTGCGGCCGGGTCTGGTCGCTGGACGCGCGGCGTGAGCGGCGCACGGCCGAGGCACGTGCGCGCGGGGAGCGGGTCACCGACCGGCTGGGGCCCGCCCTGTGGAGCGTGTTCGGCGTCGTGCTGGTCGTGGCGACCGCGGGAGGCCGGCTCGACGGTGACTGGACCGTGCCGGTGATCCTGTGGGCGGTGTGGGCCGCGCTGGGCGTGCGGTGGGCGGTGGGGCGCCTCGCGGCGTCCGCCCAGCCCCGGATCCTGCTGGACGTCATCACCGACATCCTGCACAACGGCGCCCTGCTGGTGATCATGGCCGAGGCCTGCCTGATCTACGCGACGGCAGGCTGGTACAAGATCCAGGGCTCCCGCTGGCAGGACGGGACCGCCGTCTACTACCCGCTGCACCTGGACTACTTCTCCCCCTGGCCGGCGCTCGGCGACCTGCTGTCCGCCAGCGGCACCATGGTGATGCTGGTGACCTACGGGACGGTCATCGTGCAGGTGGCCTTCCCGTTCACCCTGTTCAACCGGCGGGTGAAGAACGTCCTGCTCGTCGCCATGATCGCCGAGCACACCGCGATCGCCGTGATCCTGGGGCTGCCGTTCTTCTCCCTGGCGATGATCGCGACGGACGCGGTCTTCCTGCCGACGCCGTTCCTGCGACGGCTGGGCGGGTGGGCCACGCGCGTGTGGCAGGCGTTGCTGCCGCGGCGCGGCGCCGCCCTACCGAAGCAGCGGGGGGCGCACGAGCCCGAGGATGCCGAGCCCAGCCGCGTAGGCTTCACGGCATGACCGACCCCGATCCGCTCGGCCTGTGGGGCCGGCTCGCCGATGCCTCGGTGCTGCTCGACGGCTTCCACGCCGTCAAGCACGCCGTGCGCTTCGGGGCCGACGTGCCGGTGGCCGTCGCGGTCGACCGGCGGGCGGCGCTCGCCCTCGCCGGTGAACTCGCCCCCGACCTACGGGCGACGCTGGAGACGCTCCTGACGGAGGTGCCGGAGGCGACGTACGCCTCGCTGGTGCCGCGACCGCATCCCACCGCCGTGGCCGCCCTGGCCGTACGGCCCGCTCGGGAGGCCAATCTGCGGGCGCTGGCCCGCACGCCCCGCACCGCGCCGGTCGTGGTCCTCGACGATCCGCGCAATCTGGGCAACGCGGGGGCCGTGATCCGGCTGGCCGCCGGTTTCGGGGCGACCGGCGTGGTCACCACCGGGACGCTCGACCCCTGGCACCCGACCGTGGTGCGCGGCGGGGCCGGGCTGCACTTCGCGACGGCTGTGGAGCGGCTGACCGCCGACGAGCTGCCGGCCGGGCCGATGTTCGCCCTCGACCCGGAGGGCGAGGACATCCGGGGCGTGAAGCTCCCGGACGACGCAGTCCTCGCCTTCGGTTCGGAGCGCAGCGGGCTGTCCGGGGTGCTGCGCGCGCGGGCCGATCAGCTGCTGGCCCTGCCGATGCGCCCCCAGGTCTCCAGCTACAACCTCGCGACCAGTGTGGCCATGACGCTGTACCACTGGAGCGCGACCGGGGGCGCCACGCGCGTGTAGGCGCCCCCGCCCAGGCCCGCGTCAGGGCTCAGGCTTCTCTGCGGACCTCGACCACGCGGAAGCGGTTGGCGACGAACGCGCCGTCGGTGAGAGCCGCGTTGGCCGCCGGATTGCCGCCGGAGCCGTGGAAGTCGGAGAAGGCGGCCGTCTGGTTGACGTACACCCCGCCGGTGAGGTTCAGGGAGAGCTGGGCGGCCTCCTCGAAGCAGACCTCCTGGACGGCCTGCTCCACCTCCCCGTCGGTCGTGTACGCGCCGACCGTCATTGCGCCCTTCTCGCGGATGGTGCGCCGCAGCAGCTCCACGGCGTCCGCCGCCGAGTCCACCGCGACGGCGAAGGAGACCGGCCCGAAGCACTCGCTCATGAAGGCCGCCTCGTCGTCGGCCCCCTCCCAGTACTTCCGTGCCCCGTCGAGCTTGACGATCACGGGAGTGCGCACGACGGCGCCCGGGAACTCGGGGTTGCTCACCTCGCGGGAGGCCAGCGCGACCTCTCCGAGGCCGGCCGCGGCCTCCAGGCGGGCCTTCACGTCCGGGTTGACGATCGCGCCCAGCAGGCCGTTCGCGCGCGCGTCGTCGCCCAGGAGGCCGTCGACCGCGCGGGCGAGGTCGGCGACGACCTCGTCGTAGGTCTTGGGGCCCTCGTCGGTGCGGATGCCGTCGCGGGGGATCAGCAGGTTCTGCGGGGTGGTGCACATCTGGCCGCTGTACAGGGACAGCGAGAACGCCAGGTTGGACAGCATGCCCTTGTAGTCGTCGGCGGACTCGACGAGCACCGTGTTGACGCCGGCCTTCTCGGTGTAGACCTGCGCCTGGCGGGCGTTGGCCTCCAGCCAGTCACCGAAGGCGGTCGAGCCGGTGTAGTCGACGATCCTGATCTCGGGGCGGGTGGCCAGGGTCTTGGCGATGCCCTCGCCGGGCCGCTCGGCGGCGAGCGCGACCAGGTTCGGGTCGAAGCCGGCCTCGGTGAGCGTCTCGCGCGCGACGGCCACGGTCAGCGCGAGCGGCAGCACCGCGCGCGGGTGGGGCTTCACCAGGACCGCGTTGCCGGTGGCGAGCGAGGCGAACAGGCCCGGATAGCCGTTCCACGTCGGGAAGGTGTTGCAGCCGATCATCAGGGCGATCCCGCGCGGGACCGGGGTGAACCGCTTGGTGAGGGCCAGCGGGTCGCGCTTGCCCTGCGGCTTGGTCCACTCCGCGGTGTCGGGGGTGCGGACCTGCTCCACGTAGGCGTACGCCACCGCCTCCAGGCCGCGGTCCTGCGCGTGCGGGCCGCCCGCCTGGAACGCCATCATGAAGGCCTGGCCGGAGGTGTGCATGACCGCGTGCGCGAACTCGTGGGTCCGGTCGCTGATGCGCTTGAGGATCTCCAGGCACACCACCGCGCGGATCTCCGCGCCGGCGTCCCTCCACGCGCGCTGACCGGCCTTCATGGCGGGCAGCAGCTGGTCGATGTCCGCGTGCGGATACTCGACGCCCAGCTCGATGCCGTACGGCGAGGTCTCGCCGGCCACCCAGCCGTCGGTGCCCGGCTGGCCGAGGTCGAGGCGGGTGCCCCGGACCGCGTCGAAGGCCGCCTTGCCGGCCGCCGCGTCCAGGCTGCCGTGCGCGCCGTAGGCCTTGGGGTGCTCGGGGTGCGGGGACCAGTACGCGCGGGTGCGGATCGCTTCCAGGGCCTGGTCGAGCGTGGGCCGGTGCTTGGCGATCAGATCGTGGGCGGTGAGTTCGGCGGCCATGCGGGACCAACTCCTCGTCTGGAGAGCTCTTCGTCGAGCTCCGGACCTGGACGGAAACAGGGACAGGAACGGACAGTCAGGGTTAGAGTAACCGAACGATCGGTCGGGACAAGGGGGTCCGCCGTATCTGTGGACAACCCCGTGCGGGAGGATCGCGCACATGACAGCACTCGACCTCAGCAGCCCCGTGGCCGTCGTCGGCACCGGCACCATGGGCCAGGGCATCGCCCAGGTCGCGCTGACCGCGGGCCACCCCGTGCGGCTGTACGACGCCGTCGCCGGCCGGGCCGTGGAAGCCGCCGCCGCGATCGGTGCCCGACTCGACCGGCTCGTCGAGAAGGACCGTCTCACCGCCGCCGAACGCGACGCCGCCCGCGCCCGCCTCGCGCCCGTGGACACCCTCGCAGGACTCGCGGACTGCGCGCTGGTCGTCGAGGCCGTCCTGGAGCGGCTGGACGTCAAGCAGGACCTGATGCGCGCCCTGGAGGACGTGGTCGGCGAGGACTGTCTGCTCGCCACCAACACCTCCTCCCTGTCGGTCACGGCCATCGGCGCCGCCCTGCGCAACCCGGGCCGCCTCGTGGGCCTGCACTTCTTCAACCCGGCGCCGCTGCTGCCGCTGGTCGAGGTCGTCTCCGGGTTCGCCACCGACGTCACCTCGGCCACGCGCGCGTACGAGAGCGCCCGGCTCTGGGGCAAGACGCCCGTCGCCTGCGCCGACACCCCCGGTTTCATCGTCAACCGCATCGCCCGGCCCTTCTACGCGGAGGCCTTCGCGGTCCATGAGGCGCAGGGCGCCGACCCGGCCACGATCGACGCGATCCTGCGCGAGTCGGGCGGCTTCCGGATGGGCGCGTTCGAACTGACCGATCTGATCGGGCAGGACGTCAACGAGTCCGTCACGCACTCCGTGTGGCAGGCCTTCTTCCAGGACGTGCGCTTCACGCCCTCGCTGTCCCAGCGCCGCCTGGTCGAGTCCGGCCACCTGGGGCGCAAGACCGGGCAGGGCTGGTTCGACCACCGCGACGGCGCCGAGCGCGCCGAGCCGCACACCGCGGAGAAGCGCAGGCCGCCCGCTTACGTCATCGCCGAGGGAGACCTGGGGCCCGCCTCGGAGCTGCTCGCGATGATCCGCGAGGCGGGCATCCCCGTGCGCGAGGAGGACGAGGACAATGGCATGCGCCTGGTCCTGCCGAGCGGCGGCCAGCTCGCCCTCGCCGACGGCCAGACCTCCGTGGAGTTCCGGGACGTCGTCTACTTCGACCTCGCCCTGGACTACCGCAAGGCCACCCGCATCGCCGTTTCCGCCTCCCAGGACACCCCCCAGCAGACGCTGTCCGAGGCCATCGGCCTCTTCCAGGCGCTCGGCAAGGACGTCAGCGTCATCGGTGACGTCCCCGGCATGATCGTCGCCCGTACGGTCGCCCGGATCGTCGACCTTGCGCACGACGCCGTCGCCAAGGGCGTCGCCACCGAGGAGGACATCGACACCGCGATGCGCCTGGGCGTCAACTATCCGCTCGGCCCCTTCGAGTGGAGCCGCAGGCTCGGCCGGGTCTGGGCCCACGACCTCCTGGAGGAGCTGCACCTGCGTGAGCCCTCCGGCCGCTACGCGCCCTCTCTGGCGCTCTACCGCTACGGGCACTCCGCCGACAAGCGGGAGGGCACCCCGTGACCGCTGCCAAGCGCGACACGTACACCCCGGAGACCCTGCTGTCGGTCGCCGTGCAGGTCTTCATCGAGCGCGGCTACGACGGCACCTCCATGGAGCACCTCTCCAAGGCGGCCGGCATCTCCAAGTCGTCGATATACCACCACGTCAGCGGCAAGGAGGAGCTGCTGCGGCGGGCGGTGAGCCGGGCGCTCGACGGCCTCTTCGCGATCCTCGACGAGGAGCCCGCGCGCGCGGGGCGCGCCGTTCAGCGCCTGGAGTACGTCGTGCAGCGCATGGTCGAGGTGCTCATCTCCGAGCTGCCGTACGTCACGCTGCTGCTCCGCGTGCGCGGTAACACGGGCACCGAGCGGTGGGCCCTCGAACGGCGGCGCGACTTCGACCACCGGGTCGCCGCGCTGCTGAAGGCTGCCGCCGACGACGGGGACGTACGCGGCGATGTGGAGGTGCGGCTCGCGACCAGGCTGGTCTTCGGGATGATCAACTCGATCGTCGAGTGGTACCGCCCCGACGGGCGGGGCATGGGTGAGCGCGAGGTGAGCGAGGCGGTCGCCAGGCTGGTCTTCTCAGGGCTGCGCCAGGCCTGAGGTCAGCCCTGCGGCTCCAGGTCCTCCTCCTCGAAGACCAGCAGCGTGCGCGTACTGAGCACCTCGGGGATCGCCTGGAGGCGGGTGAGCACCAGCTCGCGCAACGCCCTGTTGTCGGGGGTGTGCACCAGGAGCAGGACGTCGAAGTCGCCGCCCACCAGGGCGATGTGGGAGGCGCCGGGCAGCTGTCTGAGCTGCTCGCGGACCGTGCGCCAGGAATTCTGGACGATCTTCAGCGTGACGTAGGCGGAGGTTCCGTGACCCGCGCGCTCGTGGTCCACCCGCGCGCCGAAGCCGCGGATGACGCCGTCCTCGACGAGCCGGTTGATGCGCGCGTAGGCGTTGGCGCGCGACACGTGAACCCGCTCGGCGACCGACCGTATCGAGGCGCGGCCGTCCGCCTGGAGCATCTGCAGGATGTCCTGATCGATGGCGTCGAGCGGGCGGGGCGGGAGGCCGCCCTCCGGGCGGGACGCCGCCGTGGTCCCAGCGCGCGGCGCGGCCCTGCCTTCCGCGCGCTGGGGCAGGCTCTCGTCCGGGCTGTCGGCCATTTGTTCAGGTGTCATGTCCCCCCGCCTCTTCGCCGTGGACGTACTGCGTCCATCTCAGGCTGTGGAGAACCGTTTGTCCACAGCCTGAGGGGGCCAGTAGCCAAAATGTGCCGACGACCGAACAATCGGTAGGTGAGGCGGGTCACAACCGACCCGTCTCCCGTAGCCACTCCCACGAGGAGGTGCCGTCATGACGGTCATGGAGCAGCGGGGCGGATACCGGCCCACACCGCCGCCCGCCTGGCAGCCCCGCGCCGACCCCGCGCCGCTGCTGCCCGACGCGGAGCCCTACCGCGTCCTCGGCACCGAGGCGGCCGCACAGGCCGACCCGGTGCTGCTGCGCCGGCTCTACGCCGATCTGGTGCGCGGCCGTCGGTACAACACGCAGGCCACCGCCCTGACCAAGCAGGGCCGCCTCGCGGTCTACCCCTCCAGCACCGGCCAGGAGGCCTGCGAGGTCGCCGCCGCGCTCGTCCTGGAGGAGCGCGACTGGCTCTTCCCGAGCTACCGCGACACCCTCGCGGTCGTCGCCCGCGGCGTGGACCCGGTGGAGGCCCTCACGCTGCTGCGCGGCGACTGGCACACCGGCTACGACCCCTTCGAGCACCGCGTGGCCCCCCTGTGCACGCCGCTCGCCACCCAGCTCCCGCACGCCGTGGGCCTCGCGCACGCCGCCCGCCTCAAGGGCGACGACGTGGTGGCGCTCGCCATGGTCGGCGACGGCGGCACCAGCGAGGGCGACTTCCACGAGGCGCTGAACTTCGCCGCCGTCTGGCGGGCGCCGGTCGTCTTCCTCGTCCAGAACAACGGCTTCGCGATCTCCGTCCCGCTCGCCAAGCAGACCGCCGCCCCCTCCCTGGCCCACAAGGCCGTCGGGTACGGCATGCCGGGCCGGCTGGTCGACGGCAACGACGCGGTCGCCGTGCACCAGGTGCTCGCCGACGCCGTGCGGCACGCGCGCGCGGGCGGTGGTCCCACGCTCGTCGAGGCGATCACCTACCGGGTGGAGGCCCACACCAACGCCGACGACGCGACCCGCTACCGCGGCGACGACGAGGTCGAGACCTGGCGCCGGCACGACCCGATCGACCTCCTGGAGCACGAGCTGACCGAGCGCGGACTGCTCGACGAGGAGACGAAGCAGGCCGCCCGGGACGCCGCCGAGACCATGGCGGCCGACCTGCGCGCCCGCATGAACCAGGACGCACCCCTCGACCCCATGGACCTCTTCGCCCATGTGTATGCCGAGCCCACGCCGCAACTGCGGGAGCAGCGCGCCCTGCTGCGGGCCGAGATCGAGGCGGAGCAGGGAGGAACGCAACTGTGACCACCGTCGCCGTCAAGCCCGCCACCATGGCGCAGGCCCTCACGCGCGCACTGCGTGACGCGATGGCCGCCGACCCGTCCGTGCACGTCCTCGGTGAGGACGTCGGCACCCTCGGCGGCGTCTTCCGGGTCACCGACGGACTCACCAAGGAGTTCGGCGAGGACCGCTGCACGGACACCCCGCTCGCCGAGGCCGGCATCCTCGGCACCGCGGTCGGCATGGCCATGTACGGCCTGCGGCCGGTCGTGGAGATGCAGTTCGACGCCTTCGCCTATCCGGCGTTCGAGCAGCTCATCAGCCATGTCGCCCGCATGCGCAACCGCACCCGCGGCCGCATGCCCCTGCCCCTCACGATCCGCGTCCCCTACGGCGGCGGAATCGGCGGCGTCGAGCACCACAGCGACTCCTCCGAGGCCTACTACATGGCCACTCCCGGACTGCACGTCGTCACGCCCGCCACGGTCGCCGACGCCTACGGCCTGCTGCGCGCGGCCATCGCCTCCGACGACCCGGTCGTCGTCCTCGAACCCAAGCGCCTGTACTGGTCGAAGGACTCCTGGAACCCTGAGGAGCCGGCAGCCGTTGAACCCATCGGCCGCGCGGTGGTGCGGCGCTCGGGCCGGAGCGCCACACTCATCACGTACGGGCCGTCGGTGCCCGTCTGCCTCGAAGCCGCCGAGGCGGCCCGCGCCGAGGGCTGGGACCTCGAAGTCGTCGACCTGCGCTCCCTGGTGCCGTTCGACGACGAGACGGTCACCGCCTCGGTGCGACGGACCGGACGGGCGGTCGTCGTCCATGAATCGGGCTCCTTCGGAGGCCCGGGCGGGGAGATCGCGGCCCGCGTCACGGAGCGCTGCTTCCACCACCTGGAGGCGCCGGTGCTGCGCGTCGCCGGGTTCGACATCCCCTACCCGCCGCCGATGCTGGAGCGCCACCACCTGCCCGGCGTCGACCGCATCCTGGACGCCGTGGCGCGTCTGCAGTGGGAGGCCGAGAGCTGATGGCACAGGTGCTGGAGTTCAAGCTCCCCGACCTCGGCGAGGGACTCACCGAGGCGGAGATCGTCCGCTGGCTGGTAGAGGTCGGGGACGTCGTCGCCGTCGACCAGCCGGTCGTCGAGGTGGAGACGGCCAAGGCGATGGTCGAGGTCCCCTGCCCCTACGGCGGGGTGGTTACCGCACGCTTCGGCGAGGAGGGCATGGAACTGCCCGTCGGCGCCCCGCTGATCACGGTGGCGGTGGGCGCACCGGCCTCCGGCGGCTCGATGGAGGCCGTGGAGGTCCCTGACACCCAGGGCGCCAAAGCCGCCGCGAGCGGCCAGGGCTCGGGCAATGTCCTCGTGGGGTACGGCACCTCGGAGGCGCCCGCGCGACGCCGCAGGGTACGGCCGGACCGGCCGGCCCCCACCAGCGCGCCCCCGGCGCCGGCGGTGGCCGAGCCGAGAGACGGGCGGTCCCGGACCGCCGAGCAGGCGGACGGACCCGTGGCGGTCATCTCCCCCCTCGTACGCAGGCTCGCCCGCGAGAACGGCCTCGACCTGAGGGAGCTGACCGGCTCCGGGCCGCAGGGGCTGATCCTGCGGGCCGATGTGGAGTACGCCCTGCGGGCCGCCGCCGCGCAGGGCCGGACCACGACGGCGGCTCCCGCGCCGCACCCGCGCGTGGCGGCACAGCCGACGGTCACCACCGGCCCCGCGGCGGTCTCCGTCGGCACCCGCGTCCCGCTCAAGGGCGTCCGCGGTGCCGTCGCCGACAAGCTGTCCCGCAGCCGCCGCGAGATCCCCGACGCGACCTGCTGGGTCGACGCGGACGCGACCGAGCTGATGCGTGCCCGTACGGCGATGAACGCGACAGGGACGAAGATCTCCCTGTTGGCGCTTCTGGCCCGTATCTGCACGGCGGCGCTGGCCCGCTTCCCGGAACTCAACTCCTTCGTCGACCAGGAGGCCAGGGAGATCGTCCGGCTGGACCACGTCCACCTGGGCTTCGCGGCCCAGACCGAGCGAGGTCTCGTCGTGCCCGTCGTCCGCGACGCGCACGCCCGCGACACCGAGGGCCTCAACGCGGAGTTCGCCCGGCTCACCGAGTCGGCCCGCACCGGGAGCCTCACGCCGGGCGATCTGACCGGCGGGACCTTCACGTTGAACAACTACGGCGTGTTCGGTGTCGACGGCTCCACGCCGATCATCAATCACCCCGAGGCCGCCATGCTCGGCGTCGGCCGCATCATCCCCAAGCCGTGGGTGCACGAGGGCGAACTGGCCGTGCGCCAGGTCGTGCAGCTCTCGCTCACCTTCGACCACCGGGTGTGCGACGGCGGGACTGCGGGAGGCTTCCTTCGCCATGTGGCGGACTGCGTGGAACAGCCGGCGGTGCTGCTGCGCACCCTGTGACCGGGTGGGCACCGGGGCGCCCCGTCACGGCGTGACTGTGCGGGCGCTCCGGCGTTCCCCGCTCCGCCGTTCCTCGTGATCGGGGTGCCGCGCATACTCGGGGGGTGACTCCGAACGAGCCGCGGGCGGCCGCCTCCGGCGAGCGCCCGACCCAGGACACCGTCGTGCCCTCCGCCCAGGACGCCGACGAGCTCGCCCATGATGCCGTCGTGCTCGCCGGTGGCGGGGCCCGCCGGCTCGGCGGCGCCGACAAACCCGGTGTGCGGGTCGGCGGACGAGCGCTGCTCGACCGGGTGCTCGGCGCCTGCTCCGAAGCGGGCGCGACCGTCGTCGTCGCCGGACCGCGGCCGACCGCACGGCCCGTGCGCTGGGCGCGCGAGGACCCGCCCGGTGCCGGCCCCGTGGCCGCCCTCGGCGCCGGGCTGAGCCACACCACCGCGGACACCGTCGTCGTACTCTCCGCCGACCTGCCGTTCCTCGTGGCCGACACCGTCCGGCGACTGCTGGCCGCCCTGGACGGGCAGGGCGCCGAGGGGGCGCTGCTCACCGACGCAGACGGCCGCGATCAGCCGCTCGTCGCCGCCTACCGCACGTCCGCCCTGCGCCGCGAACTGGCGGCGCTCGGCGAGGAACACGGCGGCCTCGCAGGGTTGCCCCTGCGCCGGCTGACAGCCGGGCTCGACCTCACCCGCGTCCCCGACCCCGTCGCGTCCTTCGACTGCGACACCTGGGACGACATCGCCACCGCCAGAGCACGCATCAGGGAGCATGGCCACGTGTTGGATGAATGGATTTCCGCAGTCAAGGACGAGCTGGGCATCGATCTCGACGTCGACACCGGCGTTCTCCTCGATCTCGCCCGCGACGCCGCCCACGGGGTGGCCCGGCCCGCGGCCCCCCTGACCACCTTCCTGGTCGGCTACGCCGCCGGGCGGGCCGGGGGAAGCCCCGAAGCCGTCGCCGAGGCGTCCCGCAAGGCCACCGCCCTGGCGATCCGCTGGGCCGACGAGGCCGGTGAGGCCGCCAAATCCGCCGCCGAATCCGCCGCCGAATCGGCTGACGAAACCGCCGAGAAGCCCGCTGGGAACGCCCCCGCTGCCACCCCGGCTGCCACCCTGGCCGACGGACAGCCCGGCGTGGCTCCCGATGCCACGCCCGACACCCGCCCGGACGCCGGATGACCGCCCCCGGCATCCGGGACGGCCAGGATGCCGAGGACCTCGACGTCGAGGAGGTGCTCGCCCTCGTGAAGGACGGCAACCGACCCGCCCGCCCCGCCGCCGACGTCACACGCGACCCGGCAGCAACGCACGGCGATAGTCACGGGCACGGCTCCCACACGGCCCCCTCCCCCGAAGCC
>NZ_JARGEF010000137.1:0-21354 GCF_033794725.1 Streptomyces sp. ID05-39B
CGTCATGCGTGGCGGGGGACGGGGTGCGGGGCTCTGCGTCCATGAGGGTCATGCCTTAAATGTTGCATGTCACGCACAGTCGCAGCAATAGTGCAACACTGATGGTGGACGTACAGTACGGCCTCATGCGCAGGAACGTGATCTCCGGGCCCGGAGAGGTGGAGCTGCCGCCGCTGTCGGCCCGGTCGGTGGTGCTGAGTCTGCTGCTCGGCATCCACCCGCCCGAACTGCCGGTGAAGGATCTCGTCCGGCTGGTGGAACCCTTCGGCGTCGGCGGCTCCACCCTGCGGGCCGCGCTCAGCCGGATGGTGACGGCAGGCGACCTGCGGCGCACCGGTTCCGTGTACGGCCTCAGCGAGCGCCTGCTGGAACGCCAGCGGAGGCAGGACGACGCCGTGCACCCGGCGACCCGGCCCTGGGACGGCGACTGGGAGATGGCCGTGATCACCGCGACCGGCCGCGGCCCCGCCGAACGCGCCGAACTGCGCACCGGGCTGACCCGGCTGCGCCTCGCCGAGCTGCGCGAGGGCGTCTGGCTGCGCCCCGCGACCCTGATCCGCCCCTGGCCGGCCGAACTCGACGGCGTCACCCGGTACTTCACCGCCCGACCGGAGACTCCCGCCGAGGAACTGGCGGCCTCGCTTTGGCCGTTGGGGGAGTGGGCCGGCCAGGGCCGGGCCCTGCTCGCGCACCTGGCGCGGGCCGATCGCCCGGCCGACCGCTTCACCGCCTTCGCGGCCGTCGTACGCCATCTCCTCGCCGACCCGGTGCTGCCTCCCGAACTGCTGCCGGCCGACTGGCCGGGTGCCGCACTGCGCGCCGCCTACGCCGACTTCCAGCGGGAGGTGACGGCCCACGCGCACGCCTGACGGCCGGAGGAAGCGCGTGCGGGTCGCTTCCTCCGGCCGTCCGTGGGGGGAATCCCGGCCTGCGGGTGCTCGGCCCGTTCGCAGACGATCTCCAACCCATCTACTCCTGGGCCATCTGCTCTTGGGCCACCTGCTCGTAGGTCATCTACTTGTACTTGATGTCCGAGCTGGAGTACTTGCAGTACGTGCCGTCGGCGTTCGAGCCGTTCGTCGTCGGCTCGTCACCGTCGTCGTTGCCGATGTACTTCTGGCAGGGGACGATCTTCTTGCTGGTGTCCCCGACGATGGTGATGCCCCGCAGGGTCGCGCTGTCGCCGTAGTTGGTGTTGATGCCGACGAGCTTGCCGCCCTTGTAGGTCACCTCGACGGTGTTGAGGTTGATCGTCCGCTTGTACTGCGTGGAGCAGTTGCCGCACGAGCGTATGAAGGTGCCGAAGTTCTTCACGGCGAAGTTGGAGACGTTCAGCGTCCCGGCGCCGTTGAACTGGAACACCTTGTCGCTGGCTTCCTTCGCCCCGCCGCCGACCACGTTGTAGACGTTGGACGAGGAGGAGCCGCGGAAGGTCGCCGCGTCCTCGCCGACGTCCTCCCACCAGACGTTCTGGAGCGTGCAACTGCCCTTGCAGTGGATGCCGTCGGCGGCGGGCGCGCCGATGATGACGTTCTTCAGGACGGTGCCGGCGGCCAGTTCCAGGATCGGGCCCTGGTCCTCGTCCTGGCTGCCGCTGCCCAGGTCGCCCGTGCCGTACAGGCGCTTCATCCCGTAGTCCTTGGTACCGGAGAGCGGGATGGTGGAGGAGACGCCCTGGCTGCCGTTCGCGGTGGGCCAGGTGGCCGCGCTCGCCGGAGTGAGCGCTCCGCTAGTCATGATCATGCCAACCGCTAGGCCGAGGGCGGCCAGTGAGCCGGTCAGTGCGCGCCCATGGGTGCGCAGGGATGCTGGGGAAGTCATGTCCCGATGCCTTCTTCCAGGTGGGGGATGGTCGCAGCGTTCCGATGGTCGTGCCGGAGGGATCCTCCGCGTAACCAGCGGATCGCATACGTGAACACTGGTTGTGCTGCTGAACAGTGTGACGCGTGAAGTGTGGAGTTGGCTGGGTAGCAGTGGGCGGCTCGTCCACACTCCTGAACGGAAGGTAGGGGGCAAGCGCTTTCTAGTCAACGTTTCGCGCAGAAGACATCCGGCCGCCGAAGCGGGCCGGTAAGGGGCTTCGAGGTAAGGGTGTGGGAGCGCTTCCATGGCAGGCATGTGCATGCCACTATGCGGGTTCGGGTGTCTCCCATCCGTTTCGGAGCCCCTTGATCGCCACGGGATCGATGCCCTGAGAAACCCTCCTTCGCGCACGACGAGCCGCACACAGAAGGGACCAGCGTGATCACCCCCGACTTCCCCAGGAGAGCGCTGCGCTCGGTACTCGCGGTGCTGGTGCTCCTCCTCACCGGCGCCCTCCTCGCCGTCCCCACCGCCTCCGCCCGCCCGCAGTCCGCCCCGGCGGCCGTTCCGCCCGCCACCCTCACCGAGGTCACCGGCTTCGGAGCCAACCCCAGCAACCTGCAGATGTACGTGTACGCGCCGGCCAATGTCACCGCACACCCGGCCGTCCTCGTCGCCGTGCACTGGTGCGGCGGCTCGGGACCGGCCATGCACTCCGGCACCGAGTACGCCCAACTCGCCGATCGATACGGGTTTCTGATCGTCTATCCGTCCGTCACCCGCGGCAGCAGGTGCTTCGACGTCTCCTCGCCGCAGGCGCTCAGGCGTGACGGCGGCAGTGACCCCGTCGGCATCAAGTCGATGATCGACTGGGTGGGCGCCGCGTACTCCACCGACGCCGCGCGCGTGTTCGCCACCGGCATCTCCTCCGGGGCGATGATGACCAACGTCCTGCTCGGCGACTATCCCGACGTGTTCGCGGCGGGCGCCGCGTTCGCCGGGGTCCCGTTCGGCTGCTTCGCCACCACCGACGGCTCCGAGTGGAACAGCGCCTGCTCCGGCGGCACGGTGAACCGCACTCCGCAGCAGTGGGGTGACCTCGTGCGAGGCGCGTACCCCGGATACACGGGACCCCGGCCGCGCATGCAGCTGTGGCACGGCACCGAGGACGACGTGCTGCGCCATCCCAACTTCGGCGAGGAGATCGAGCAGTGGACCGAGGTGCGGGGGATCGGCCAGACCCCGGCCGCGACCGACTCGCCGCAGACCGGCTGGACCCGCACCCGCTACGGCTCCACCGGGGACCGGGCCCCCGTGGAGGCCATCAGTCTCCAGGGCGTGGGACACAACCTCTACGCGTGGGGCATGGCCGACAGGGTGCTCACCTTCTTCGGCCTGGACGCGGGCGGTGGACCGGGACCGGGCCCCGAGCCGGCCGGCGCCTGCAAGGTGACCGTGACGACCAGCGCGTGGAACACCGGCCTGACCGCCTCGGTGACGTTCACCAACACCGGTACCGCCGCGGTGAACGGCTGGCGGCTCGGCTTCACCCTGCCCACCGGGCAGACCGTCACCAACGGCTGGGGTGCCACGTACACCCCGGCCTCCGGGACGGTGACGGCCACGAACGCGTCGTACAACGGCACGGTCGCGCCGAACGCGAGCGTCACCCTCGGCTACCAGGCGAGCCATTCGGGCGACAGCAGGGCGCCCTCCTCCTTCACCCTCAACGGGGCTCAGTGCACGGTGAGTTGAGGCCGGTCGCCGCGGACGGCGCGGAAATTCGCGGGCGGGGGAGCGGGTGGGCGACGTAGCGTCGCCGCGACTGGGGCCCCCGCCCCGGAGGGACGGAGGTATGCGCATGACGGCCGACGACGTGGTGAGGCTGTTCGCCGACGAGAGGCGGGTCCGGGTCTTCGCCGCCGTGGCGCTGGGCGCCACGAGCGCCGAGGAGATCGCCGAGCGGACCGGCCTGGCGGCCAGGGACGCCGTCGGCGCACTGCGCAGGCTGGAGGACCGAGGGGTCGTCGTCTCTGACGTCGACGGGCTCGCCGTGTCCTACGACCGCTTCCGGGACCTGGCCCGCGCGGCGGCCGGGTCCGGCCCGTCCCCGGATCACGGCACCGGGGACGAACGGGCCGAGACCGTGCTGCGGACGGCAGGTCTACCGGGGCACGGCCAAGATGAACGGGCTGCGCAAGGATGACCTGGACGACCTCTTCCCGGGGCTGCTCGACGCCGTCCTCGACGCCGCCGCCCGCGAGTCCCGCCGGCTCCTGGACGGGTGAACCCGCCTTCCCCGGAAGGTGGTTGAACAGCAGGTTCAGTACGATCGCGGTCACGCAGCCCGCGCTGATGCCGCTGTTCATCACCGTCTGGAACGAGTCGGGGAACTTCTCGTAGACCGTCGGCACGCCCACCGGCAGCACGCCCATCGCCACCGACACCGCGAGCACGGTCAGATGGTGGTTGTCCTCGGAGTCGGCCTGGGCCGGCGTCCGCAGGCCGCTCGCCGCTCGCCGCGACCGTCCCGAACATGACCGGTCCCGCGCCGCCGAGGACCGGGGCCGAAGCGGCCGCCACCATCGCAACGATCTGGCTGTGCGTGGTCCGGAGGGGGTCCCTATCCCCGGCCCGCCGCGGACCGCAGCGCCGACCAGTCCGGGAGTTTCACCACGCCACGCCCCAAGGAGGCGCCCCATGCCGCCTCGGCCCGCTCGATCGCCAGCCACCCGGCCCATCCGACCGGCTCGGCTCCGGCCTGCCGCAGCAGCGTGAGCGGGTCACCGGGCAGCTCCCGCCGGGCGAGCGCGGGGGAGTCCGTCAGCAGCGAGGTCACCGTCTCCTTCGCGCACGGCCGGTTGGTGCCGATCACGCCGGTCGGGCCGCGCTTGATCCAGCCCGCCACGTACTCGCCCGGCGAGGGAGTACCCCCGCGCAGCACCCGCCCCGCGAGCTGCGGCACCGTGCCGCGCTCCGCGTCGAACGGCAGCCCCTCCAGCGGCACTCCGCGATAGCCCACGGACCGCAGCACCAGCTGGGCCCCGATCTCCTCGAACCGGCCGGTGCCCGTCACCCCGCCGTGCCCGTCGGGCGCGGTCCGCTCGAACCGTACGGCACCCACCCGGCCGCCCTCACCGGCCAGCAGTTCGCCGGGCCGCAGGAAGAAGCGCAGGTGAACGCGGCGCCGTAGACCACGTGGTGGCCGGGCAGCCCAGCCGCGCAGCACCTCGATGTTGCGGCGCTGGGCCGCCGGCAGTGCGGACGGGTCGGCGCAGGCCGGGTCCAGCTCCAGTTCCGCCTCGTCGACGAGTACGTCGGTGTCCGGCAGGGTGCCCAGTTCCCGCAGCTCCTTGGTGGTGAAGCGGGCCTGGGCGGGGCCGCGCCGCCCCACCATGTGGATGTCGGTCACCTCGCTCGCGGCCAGCGCGGTGAGCGCCGCCTGCGGTATGTCGGTGGGGCTCAGCTCCGCCGTGCCGCGCGCCAGGATGCGGGTGACGTCCACGGCGACATTGCCCATCCCCACCACGACGGCGGACCGGGCGCCGGCCACGAAACCGTCGGCCGGGGCGTCCGGATGGGCGCTGTACCAGGCCACGAACTCCGTCGCCGAGAAGCTGCCCGGCAGATCCTCGCCGGGGACCCCCAGCCGGCGGTCCGCCGCCGCGCCCACGCAGTACACCACCGCGTGGTACAGCTCCCGGAGCCTGTCCACGGACACCCCGTCCGCCCCGATCCGCACCCCGCCGAGGAAACGCACCCGTTCGTGTTCCAGGACCGTACGCAGGTTCTGCTGGAGCGACTTGATCTTCTCGTGATCGGGGGCGACGCCGTACCGCACGAGTCCGTACGGGCAGGGCAGCCGGTCGAGGACATCGACGAGCACCTCGGGGTCCTGCTGGACGAGGCTCTGGGCGGTGTAGACCCCACTCGGCCCGGAGCCGACGACGGCGACACGCAGCACGGTCGAACTCCTTACCCCAGGGGGACGCAGGAGAGCGCTGATGCTCCCAGCATGGCACCGCGGGGGCTCGGCTGACAGGGTGCCGTACGCCGACCGGGCGTGCGTGTCCGTTCGTAGGCAAAGTGATCATGCGGTTACTTTGCGTGTGTGATGGAAACATCGTTTCTCAATCTTTCCGGCCGCCGGGCCGAGGACGGCACGGTGTCGGTGCGGCCCGCGTGGGAAGTGCACCAGGACGGCGAGCCGACGTCCTGGTGCACCGTGCGGCTGGCGTTCCCCGACGAGGCGTGCGTCGAGGTGCTGGCGGTCGTGAGCGCCGAGAGCGTCTCTGTCGAGGACGTCAGGTCATGCCCGGCGCTCTCCCTGGACGACCTGAGCGTGCTCGCGGAGTGGATCGAGGAGCCGCTCTTCGAGTGGTGCGGCAGTGGCCGTCAGTCGCCGTCGGTGACTGGGCCGGACGGGTCCGACGGGCCGGCGGCGGGGATCGCCCCCGGGGGCTCCGGCGCCCGGCGGGCACGGCCCGTCCGGCCGCGCGGCATCGAGGGCCGCCGGCTGGTCGCGGACGAGTACCGCGCGGCGCAGGAGCAGGGTGCCGACCCCGTGCTCGCCGTCATGCGGACCACCGGGCACAGCCGGCGCAGATCCCTGAGCATGATCGCGCAAGCGCGTGACGCCGGTTTCCTGACACCGCGTCACGCACGCCGCTGAGCGGGCCGGACGGTCCCGTCAGAGCATCGCCCGCATCCGGGTGATCTCGGTCGTCTGCTCCGCGACGACATCGTCCGCCATTTCCTCGATCCGTACGTTGTTCCCCTGCGCCTTGACGTCCGCGGCCATGGTGACGGCGCCCTCGTGATGGGTGATCATCAAGGTCAGGAAGAGCTGGTCGAAGGCCTTTCCGCGCGCCGCCCGCAGCTCCTTCAGCTGCGCCTCGGTCGCCATCCCGGGCATGTTGGCCGCCGCCGTGTGCTCGTGCCCGCCGCCCGTCCCGTCGTCGGCGCCGCCGTCCTTGCCGGAGTGGGTCGCAAGCCAGCTCTCCATGGCCTGGATCTCCGGACCCTGCGCGGCCGTGATCCGGGAGGCGAGTGCCTTGAGCTTCCCGGACTCGGCCTGCTTCGGGACGAGTCCGGTCATCTCCAGGGCCTGACGGTGGTGCTCGATCATCATCCGGGCGAAGTCGATGTCCGCGGAGTTGGGGGTGTCGTCGTCGACGCGCTGTTCGGCCGCGTCCTGCGCGGAGAGCGTCCGGTTGGCCTCGCCCGGCTTTCCCGGCGCGATCACCGAAGGCCCGGCGGCCGCGCCGGAGCCGGTGTCCGCAGCGGAGTCGCAGCCCGTCAGGACCAGGGCGAACAGCGCGGCGGCGACAAAGGGCGCACGGCGGACGAACACAACGACCTCCAGGTGCTGGCGGGTTGAGAACCGGCCAAGGGTGAGCGGACGGTCCCGGACCGCCCTGGTACGAGTCTGCGCCCTACTGATCGAAAACATTCATGACGAATGCGTTGCCGCCTGTTGATCTGTGCATGATGAAGACGATACTTCGGAGGACCGTGAACCGTTCCCCGTGAACGGCTACGAGGGAGGACGCAGTGATCCTGTTGAACGAATCCCGAACGCGGCACAGACGCCTGGGAGTTGCCGCGGCCTGTGCCGGACTCCTGGCCACGCTGCTCGCGGCGGTACCGGCCGCCGCGACCCCCGACCCGGGGGACGGCCCGGCCGTGGAACGCGAAGTGTCCCAGAACGCACAGGCCGAGGTGGCCGAGGCGATCGCCGACGGCGAGATACCCGGCCAGGACGAGATCATCCACTCCGCCAACATCGAGCACCTCGTCAACATCCCCAAGGACGTGCTGCCCGGCACCAATACGGACCTTGCCTTCCAGGGCAAGTACGCCTTCGCGGGCAACTACGACGGCTTCCGCATCTTCGACATCAGCAACCCGAAGGCGCCGAAGACCGTCTCCCAGGTGCTCTGCCCCGGTTCGCAGAACGACATCTCCGTCTCGGGCGACCTGCTGTTCCTGTCGACCGACTCCTCGCGCAGCGACAGCAGTTGCAACAGCACCACGCAGCCGGCGACCGAGAAGTCCTCGTGGGAGGGCATGAAGGTCTTCGACATCAGCGACAAGACGAACCCCCAGTACGTCGCCGCCGTCGAGACCGCCTGCGGCTCGCACACCCACACGCTGGTGCCCGAGCGCAAGAACGTCTACGTCTACGTCTCGTCGTACTCGCCCAACGCGGCCTACCCCGACTGCCAGCCCCCGCACGACGGCATCTCGGTCATCAAGGTGCCGCGCAAGGCACCGGAGAAGGCCGCGATCGTGAACTTCCCGGTCCTGTTCCCCGGTGAGGGGCCGGACGGCGGCGGCAACCCGGGCGGACCCACCAACCCGGGTGTCTCCAAGACGACCGGCTGCCACGACATCACCGTGCTGCCGGACAAGGACCTGGCGGCCGGCGCCTGCATGGGCGACGGCATCCTGTTCTCGATCGAGGACCCGCAGAACCCGAAGATCATCGACCGGGTCCAGGACAACGTGAACTTCGCGTTCTGGCACTCGGCGACCTTCAACCTGAAGGCGAACAAGGTCGTCTTCACCGACGAGCTGGGCGGCGGAGGCGCGGCCACCTGCACCGCGGAGATCGGCCCGGACAAGGGCGCCGACGGCATCTACGACATCGTCGGCAAGGGCGACAAGCGCAAGCTCGTCTTCCGCAGCTACTTCAAGATCGACCGCCCCCAGGCGCCGACCGAGGTCTGTGTCGCGCACAACGGCTCGCTGATCCCGGTCAAGGGCAAGGACATCATGGTCCAGGCCTGGTACCAGGGCGGCGTCTCCGTCTGGGACTTCACCGACTCCGCCCACCCGAAGGAGATCGCCTACTTCGAGCGCGGCCCGGTCAACACCGAGCGGCTGACGACCGCCGGCCCCTGGTCGGCGTACTACTACAACGGTTACATCTACTCGAACGACATCGCCAAGGGCCTCGACGTGCTGAAGATCCACGACCGGCGCACGGACCCGGCGAAGTACGTGCGACTGCCTGAACTGAACGTCCAGACGCAGCCGGACTACTTCGACTGATCGACGGGCTTCGGCTCGTCCGCGGCGTGCTACCGGTCCGCGGAGGGCCGTCCCGTCGAGAAGAAACGCGAGAAATCGGTGTCACACGTCCCGCCGGGCGCCTCGGGGTCCGGCGGGACGCCCTGGTCCCAGTCCAGCCGGTAGCGCGCGAACAGCTCCGCCCGCAGCGGGGCGAGAGGCATGCCCACGTTCGGCAGGACCATGGCGTAGACGGCGCCCATGAGCAGGGAGCGCAGCATCGGATAGTCGGTGTCGACGTCCGCTGAGCCGTGCCGGGCCACCGTGTCCCGCAGCAGTTCGGCCAGCCGCCGCTGCTCGGGGCACCGCACGAAGCCCTCCGCCTGGAGCAGCCCCGCCATGTGCTGACGCATCAGCACCGTGCGGTCGCGGGCCAGTCCCAGGATCGCGTCGACGGCCCGCGCCATCCGCTCCCGGCCGTCCTCGGTGCGGGGCTCGCGCTCCAGCGCCTCCTCCAGCGTGCGGTGCATCAGCCGGTGCACGGCCGACTGCACCAGCTGGCGTTTGCCGGGGAAGTAGTACGACACCAGACCGCGGGCCGAGCCCGCCCGGTCCGCGATGTCGCCGAGCGTCGTCGCCTCGTACCCGCGCTCGCCCACCAGCTCGATCGCCGCCTGGAGGAACCGTTCCCGGGAACGCCGACGCAATTCTTCATTGACCGAGGCGCTGCGCGGGGACATGCTGTAACTCCTGCGTTGACTGGCTGCCAGCCAACTATACTCAGCGCAGCCCGGCCGGTTCCGTTTTCGGAGGCGTACCGGGGGCCGCCCGCTCTGGGCGACGCGGGGGATCGTCCAGAGTGGGCGTGCTGCTTCCCCGATGGTGGCCTGAGGCTCCTTTTCGAGCGGTTCGAGTTCCGGTTCTGTTCTCCGGGCGCACCGCTCCGCCCCCTCGGTCGCCGCCCCGCCGGGGAGTACGGGCTCACCCCACCAGGTCCAGCAACGGCAGCAGGCCGTCCGGCCGCTCGGCGGCCGGCAGATGGTCCACGAAGTACACCGAGCAGCCGAGGGCCGCCGCCCCGCCGTCGGCCGGCCGGCTGTCGCCGACCATCAGCGTGGCGCGCGGATCGGCGCCGAGCGCCTCGCACGCCGTCGCGAACAGACGCGGATCGGGCTTCTGCACCCCGTGCTCGTACGACAGCACATACGTGTCGACATACGCGTCGAGGCCGTGCGCGCGGAACACCGGCCGCAGATCCCACCCGATGTTGCTCACCACACCCACCCGCACCCCGCGCTCGCGCAGAGTGCTCAGCACTTGGGAGGCGTCCGGGTACGGCGCCCACGCGGCCGGCTCCATGTGCCGGTCGTACAAGGCGTCGTGCAGGGCCGGGTCGGGCAGCGGCACCTGACGGGAGAGCCCGGTGTACGCGGCCCGGTGCAGCTCGGCGCTCTCGTCCCGCGCCCGCCACAGCCCCGCCAACTCCTCGGGCACCCGCACCGGAAACGCCCCGCCGGGCAGCGCACCGGCCGCCTCCAGCGCCCGCGCGGTCTCCGCCACCTCGCCCTCGGGGAGCACGGAACCGGCCGCGTCGAGGACGGTCCGCAGCCACGCCTCGGCGGACTCGATGCGGAAGAGGGTTCCGGAGAAGTCGAACAGCACTGTGGAAGTCATGGAGTGGATCTTAGGAAGGGGACGGGCGGAGGTTCCAGGCCGCGGGAAGATCCGCGTCGCAGAACACGCAGACGAAGACGCCCTCGCGGACCACGTTGTTCTCCCGGCAGCGCTCGCAGCGGCGGAACACCGGCGCGTGCGTGAAACCCTCGGGGCGCACGACGCCGGCGCGGTCCAGGGCGGCGGCGACGGCCGGCCAGGAGTCGGGGTCGGGGCAGTAGCCGGTGGACTGGTTGCTGACCTCGGCCTCCCGCCAACCGCCGCCCGTCCGGCGCAGGGTGACCTCCCCGGCGCCGAGCACCTCGCCACCGCCCGCGCAGGCGACATGTTCACTGCGCCGGGGTGCCGGCCGCAGCAGACCGTCCGGCCCGACGACGAAGGTGACCGTCTTCTCTCCGTCCTTGCCCGGCCACGGCCGTCCACGCGTCGAGAGCGGCGGTCCGGCGGATCACCTGTCCCTCGGTCCCGGCGACGACCGCCTCCCGCAGCTCGGGCGGACCCACGTAGCCGTACCGGCGTCCCGGCGGGCTCATGGCCGCCACCGGAAAAGGGTCGTCACGGCCGCCACCGCAAAGGCGTCGTCACGGCCGCCACCGCACATGGGCCGCGATCGCCAGGGACACCAGCATCGCGCCCATGAGCCAGCCGCCGACGACGTCCGTGGGCCAGTGCACCCCCAGCCAGACGCGGGTCAGACCGACGCCCACCACCGAGACGACGGTCACGGACATCGCCGTGCGCCACAGGACGGGGCCGGCGCCGTGGCGGTGCAGGAGCCAGAGGAGGAGGCCCAGGACCACGGTGGCCGTGAGGGCGTGGCCGGAGGGGTAGGCCGCGTAGTGGGCCGAGTCGACGGGGTCGGTCCAGACGGGGCGTTCGCGGCCGAGCGCGGCCTTGAGGCCCTGCTGGAGGGCCGTGCCGACCGCCGACACCGTGACCAGCCACACCGCCGTCCACCAGGCCCCGCGCCGCCACACCAGCCACACGGCCACCGCCGCGCACAGCAGTCGCATCGTCAGCGGGTCCCAGACCCAGTCCGTCAGGATGCGGAACGCGTGGGTGACCTCGGGGTCGGCGACGGCCCAGCGGTGTGTCGTGCGGGAGACGTCTCCGTCGACGGAGAGCAGGGGGTGCCACTCTGCCGCCACCAGGATCAGCAGCACGAGCGAGCACAGGCCCAGGGCGATCGCCGTTCGGACCGCTGTGCGGTACGGCGACTGGGCGGGCGGGGAGTCGACGGAGAGGGAGTGCATGAAGTGATCCTTGCCGAACTCCGGAGTATGAAGCCAACCCGGGGCCCGCATTCTCGGCCGAGCGCCCGCGACGCCGGCGCAGGGCACCAGCACCGGTACCACCGGTACCACCGGTACCACCGAGGCCGCGGGCTGTCAGACGCGGTCTGCGCGCCGTCGTGAGCCGGTCCGCGGGCGTCAGCAGCGGGTGCACGCGCTGCGGGACGTGGGCCTGCGGGACGTGGGCCTGCGGGACGGGCCGCACCGGGGTACCGCCTCAGATCGTCAGCAGCATCGCGAGCATCCCGATCCCCATCGACAGCCGGCAGGCCCGAGCCAGCTCGGGCCGGTCGCCCCACGCCGGGACACTCCCCGCGGCCGCACTCCCCGCGGCTGCGGCCACCGGCAGCAGCCGTACGCCGGAGACGAGGACGTACGCGGCGAAGTACACGAGGAGCCCGCCCGTGAGCAGGGGCACCCCGGAGCCGCCGTGCGCGTGGCCGGCCGTGGGGGAGGCGGTCATCACGACCGCCATGTAGACCATGGCCGCGGCCCCCACCAGGTGGTGCAGATGGTGGGTTCCGCCCCTGGCCACCCAGAGGGCCCGCAGCGCGGCTCCGCCGAAGACCACCGCGTACGCCGGCCACACCCAGGCCGGCGGGGTGAAGGCCGAGCCCGGCACCGCCATGACGGCCATGCCGAAGCCCATGAGCGCCTCGTCGCCCGCGGCCCGGCGCTGTGTCTCGTCGCTGCTGCGCATCCGCAGCAGGCAGTAGGCCCCGGTCGCCGCGCACAACGCGACCAGCAGCCAGCCGGGCGAAGCCGGTCCGTGCACGCGTACCTCCCCGCTCGACGGACGGTCCAGGAATGCGATGCCCCCGCCATGCGGCGCGCACGCGAGCGCAAGGAAGTACACGGGGAGCATTCGAGGGAGCACGGGAGGTGAGGAGGTCCCCGCCGACGCGGTGCTCCCCGAGCGGTGGCGGCGCGCCCGCCGCGGGAGCGGGTCGTCGCGGCCGCGGGGGCCGGACACCGTACGCTCGCCGCGACGGTCCGGCGCCAGGAACTCCTCCTGGCCCGGCACGACGAGGCGAGACCGGAGGACGTACGGCCATGACGGCGACGCAGGGACAGCCTGTGGACGGGGACGACGCGGGCCGGCCGGCCGACGGCGACGCGAGCGCGCGGGGGCCGCTCGACGGCGGCGACGCCGCGCAGGGCCGTCCCGCCACTCAAGGAGAGGGCACTCGAGGAGGAGGCACCCAAGGGGGAGGCACCCAAGGAGACGGCGGCCGTACGGACACCGTCGCCGCGGTGGTGCGCCGGTGGCAGGCCGTGCGGCCAGAGCTGGACACCGGCCCCGTGGAGATCATCGGGCGGGTCAACCGCTGTGCCGCACTCCTCCAGCAGGCCGAGGACGCTCCGCTGCGGCGTGCCGGGCTCAGCCGGGCGGAGTTCGACCTGCTCGGCGCGCTGCGCCGCACCGGTCACGAGCTGACCCCCGGCGAACTCGCCCGTGAGACGTTCTCCTCGGGCACCGCCGTCACCAAGCGCGTCAGAGCGCTGACCGAACGAGGCCTGGTGGAGCGGCGCGGCGACACCCGGGACCGCCGCGTCGCCCACCTGAGCCTCAGCGAGGCCGGCCGTACCCTGATCGACGGCGTCCTGCCCGAGCAACTCGCCTACGAGCGTGCCGTACTGGCCGCCCTGGACGCCGACCGGCAGGACGAACTCGCGGGGCTGCTCAGCGAGTTGCTCAGCCGCCTGGAGGAGCACACGCGGGCGCTGCGGATCTGAGGGCGTACGGTCACCGCACGTCGTGCACCGTACGGCGGTGCGTGGTACGCCGGTCGTCGATGGCCTGCCAGCGGTCGCCGTAGACGGTGCGGGTGACGCCCGGATCGCGCAGGAACTCGTGCGGGAAGCCGAGCGGCACGGCGCTCACCTCGTCGAGGCGGGCCACGGCGTCGCCGTCCAGGCGGACGTCGAGGCAGCCGAGGTTGTCCGCGAGCTGGCTCTCCCTGGTGGCCGAGACGAGCGGTACGACGTTCCCGGGGCGGCCGAGCAGCCAGGCCAGCGCGACCTGGGCCGGGCTCCAGCCTCCCTCCTCCGCGATCTCCAGGACGGCGCTGATCACGGCCGCCTCGCGCCGGTCCTCCTCACCGGACCCCAGCCGGCCGGACTCGCCCCGCCGGTACTTCCCGGTGAGTTTTCCGGCCGCGAGGGGAGCCCACGCCATGATCGCCATGTCGAAGGCCCGTGCCTGCGGCAGGAGTTCGCGTTCGGGGGTGCGCTCCAGCAGGCTGTACCGCAGCTGCGAGCCGGCGAACGACGTCCAACCCCGTAGCTCGGCAAGGGTGTTGGCCTGCGCGATCTCCCAGGCGGGCCAGTCCGAGACGCCGACGTAGAGCACCTTGCCCGCGCGTACGAGGTCATCGAGTGCGCGCATGACCTCGTCGACCGGGGTGAACTGGTCGCGGGCGTGGACCCACAGCACGTCCAGCCGGTCGGTGCGCAGCCGGCCCAGGCTCGCCTCCACGGACTGCACCAGGTTCTTGCGGTGGTTGCCGGCGGCGTTGACGTCCCCTTCGCGGACCGCGCAGGTGTACTTGCTGGCGAGGACGAACTCGTCGCGCCGCCCTTCCAGCAGCGTGCCGAGGAAGCGCTCGGAGTCGCCCCCGGTGTAGATGTTGGCCGTGTCGACGAAGTTGCCGCCCGCCCGCGCGTAGCGGTCCAGCATCTTCGCGCTGGTCTCCTGGTCCGCGCCCCAGCCTCCGTCGCCGCCCATGGTCATCGCCCCGAGGCCCAGCTCGCTGACGCGCAGACCGGTCCGGCCGAACAGTGTGTACCGCATGTCGTCGTTCTCCCCCTGAAGGCAGTCGCCAGGCGTTCGCACGTCGATCGCGGGCAATCCCCAGCAATTGCGAGCAACCCCAAGGCGATCGAAGTCACCGATGGCACGACGCTAGGGCCTCAAGTGCGCTCGAAGACAACCGGGTGCCCGGCTCAATGCTCGTCGGCGGCCCGGTACACGCCGAACACCGCTCCCCGCGGGTCCCGCAGCACCGCGATCCGTGGGCCGCCCGGCACGGAGACCGGCTCCGTCAGTGCCGTGCCGCCCGCCCGTCCGGCCGCCGCCGTCGAGGCGTCCACGTCGGCCACCGCGAAGTACGGCAGCCAGTGCGGCGGCACCTCGGGCGGGAACGTGTCGTCCATCGTCGTCATGCCGCCGAAGTCGGCGCCGCCGACGCCCCACTGGGTGTAGTGCTCCGAGGTGGCCACGGTCCAGCCGAACACGGTGGTGTAGAAGGCCTCGGCCCGCGCGGTGTCGCGGGTCACCAGCTCCACCCAGCCCAGCGAGCCGGGCGCGTTGAACAGCCCCGCTCCCGGAAAGCCGCGGGCCTGCCACAGCTGGAAGGCCGCGCCGCCCGGGTCGAGGGCGACCACGAACCGGCCCACGTCGAACACGTCCATCGGGCCGACCAGCACCTTGCCCCCGGCCTCCTCGATCATCCGCGCGGTGACGTCGGCGTCGGACACCCCGAAGGACACGTTCCAGGCGACCGGCCGGCCCTGCTGGTAGAGCGGCGTGAGCGCGGCGACGGCCGCGTCCCCGAGATGCGCGACGGTGTAGTCGCCCGCCTCCTGCCGCGGATCGGTCTCGCACCGCCAGCCGAACAGCTCCGTGTAGAACCGCTGGGCGGCGGCCAGATCGTCGGTCCCCAGCTCGGCCCAGCAGGGCCCACCGGGCACGGGCGCGTCGAGCTTCATGGCGTTCCTTCCGCAGGGAGCACCCCCTCCAGCACGCTAAGCCCGAGCCCGGTCCGCGGCATCCGCTGAGGTCAGGTACCCGGGCGGTACCGCAGCGGATGGCCCGCCGGCACCTCCACCAGCACGATCGGCGTGCCGTCCGGGTCGGCGATCCACATCTCGACCAGGCCCCACGGCTCCTTCACCGCGGGCCTGACGATCCGCACCCCGGCGGCCGTCAGCTCCTCCTGGGCCGCCGCCACGTCCGGCACCTGCATCCACAGCCGTACGGCGGGTTCCGCCGGCGTCCGCGCCCGCCCGGAGATCTCCAGGAACCCGCCGCCGAGGAAGTAGACCGTGCCGCGCTCGGGCCCCGTACCGAACTCGCGGTACACGGCGAGGCCCAGCTGCTCGCCGTAGAAGACGCGGGAGCGCTCGGGGTCGGTGGGGCGGAGAAGGGCTCGACTGCTCAGTACATGCACCATGCACGGGGAGCCTAGACGCCGGTTAGGCTCGGCGGTGCCCAGCCACGCGACAGATGATCCGGAGAGCACCGCATGGATACCACCGCCACCGAGTTCAGCTTCCGCGACGCCACCGACGCCGACGTGGAGGCGCTGGTAGCGCTCGTCGAGTCGGCCTACCGCGGGGACTCCAGCCGGGCCGGCTGGACCACGGAGGCGGACCTCCTGGAGGGGCAGCGCACCGACCCGGAGGGCGTCCTGGAGGTCATCAAGTCGCCCGACAGCCGCGTACTCACCGTGGAGCGGGCCGGCCGGATCGTCGCCTGCTGTCAGCTCGAACACCGCGGCGATCACGCGTACTTCGGCATGTTCGCGGTCAGCCCCACGGTCCAGGGCGGCGGTCTCGGCAGGACGGTCCTCGCGGAGGCCGAGCGCCGGGCGCACGCCGACTGGGGCGTCACCGAGATGCACATGACGGTGATCTTCCAGCGCGAGGATCTCATCGCCTGGTACGAGCGGCGCGGCTACCGCCGTACCGGTCGGATGACGCCGTTCCCCTACGGCGACGAGCGCTTCGGCGTGCCGCAGCGCGACGACCTCCGGTTCGAGCTGCTGGTCAAGAGCCTCGGCTGAGGCTCACGCGGTGAGGCGGCCGGTGTGCCTGATCTCCGGCCGGTCGGTGGTCGCGCCGTCCAGTCCGAAGGCCCGGACCAGCCGCAGCTGGTCCGCTGTGTTGACCACCCAGCCGATGATCCGCAGGTCGTGCCCGCGGGCCGCCTCGACGACCTCCAGGGTGAGCCGCCGCAGGTCCAGGCACAGGGTCGCGGCCCCGACGGCCACCGCCCGCTCGACGACGTCCCGGTGGTAGTGGCCGGCGACCAGCGCGGTGCGCACGCCGGGAACCAGCCGGGCCATCTCGGCGATCGCCTCGTCGTGGAACGAGGACACCTCCACCCGCTCCACCAGGTTCCGGTCGAGCATCACCTCGGCGAGCGCCCGCGCCGCCCGTACGTCCTTGATCTCGGCCTGGAGCGGCACCGACACCGCCGCCAGGACCTCCTCGAAGACCGGCACCCGCTCGCCGAGCCCGGCGTCCAGGGCGCGCAGCTCCGCGAGGGTGTGGTCCGCGACCGGCCCGCTGCCGTCGGTCGTGCGGTCCACCTCGGCGTCGTGCATGACCACGAGCGCGCCGTCCTTGCTCAGGTGCAGGTCGAGTTCGACGGCGTCGAGACCGGCCCGCTCGGCGGCGGCGAACGACCTGAGGGTGTTCTCGGGTTCGACGCCCATGACCCCGCGGTGGCCGATGGTGAGGAGGTTCAAGAGACGGCTCGCTTCCCTGGGAGGACCGGTGCGCCGGGTCGCGCATCCCAGAGATCCCTACCCGGAGGCCCGCACCGAAAGCATCTGCCCATCCGATGGCGTGCAGGAAAAAACGCGGTGACCATGGCGTCACGCAGGATAATTTCCCGAAGGTCATCTTGCTGGAGGAATCCTCTTATGCGTACGGTGTCCATACGTGAGGTTCTCCTGTGGAGGATGGGACATGACGCAGATTCTTGTGCAGGTGGGTGCGGAGGAGCGGGTTCCTCCCGTGGCCAGGGTGGTGGAGCACCCGGCCTGGCCCGTGCTCAAGGATGCCGTGGAGCGGATCCGGCCCTGGCAGGCGAAGGACGGGTCGATCGACTTCACGGCCGAGGGTGCCCCTGAGCGCGCCGACGCCGAAGAGGCCGTGAACCGCGTGGCCGCCGCGGTCGAGGAGCTGTCGCCGCTGCTCCCGCACGACGCGGACTACCACCGCGCGCTGGTGCAGGATCTGCGCCGGTGGGCCGAGGGCGGCTTCGAGGTGCCGGACTTCCTGGACTCGCTGCTGGCCTTCCAGCCCGCCGCGAACCGCGCGGACGGCCTCCAGCACCTGGTCGTCTTCCCGATGTACACGCAGAACGGCAACCCGGACCGCAACCTCGAGGCGGTCGTGCTGCGCATGGTCTGGCCGGACTGGCTGGCCGAGCTGGAGCGCACCCGCTTCGACAACCCGCTGTTCTGCGGCATCACCTTCGAGGACTTCACGGCGGGCTACGACACCAACTCCGCCGTCCTCTTCCCGGAGACCATCGCCGTACGCGAGGCGCCGGAACGATTCTCCTGGGGTGGCATCTTCTGCGACCGCGAGGCCGCCCGTTTCCGCCGTGTCACCGACGCCGCCGTGGACATCCTCGGCCTGGAACTGCCCGAGGACATCGCCGCCATGGTCCACGACCAGAAGCGCTGCGAGGAGGCCTTCGTGCTGTGGGACATGGTCCACGACCGCACCCACAGCCACGGCGACCTGCCCTTCGACCCCTTCATGATCAAGCAGCGCCAGCCGTTCTGGATGTACGGCCTGGAGGAGCTGCGCTGCGACCTCACCGCCTTCAAGGAGGCCGTGAAGCTGGAGGGCGACGGCATCCCGCAGGCCCGTGACGTGCAGTACGCGGTCCTCTTCGACCGCATGTTCCGCTTCCCGGTCACCGGCGAGCGCGTGCGCAACTACGACGGCCTCGGCGGCCAGCTCCTCTTCGCGTACCTGCACAAGCACGACGTCGTCCGCTGGACCGACAACAAGCTGCACATCGACTGGCAGCGTGCCCCCCAGGTCACCAACGAACTGTGCGCCGAGATCGAGAATCTCTACCGCGACGGCATCGACCGTCCCAAGCTCGTCCACTGGTTCGCCGGCTACGAACTGGTCTCCACCTACCTCGCCCCGCACCCGGGCTCCAAGTGGGCCAAGGGCCCGGACGCCCTGGACCTGACCCAGCTGCCCCGCAAGCTCGTCGATGACGTGCTTCCGGACGAGTTTCCGCTGAGCATGTTCTATGAGGCACTGTCCAAGAAACTGAAGAACGTGATTGCCTCGACCCGGGGCATCACGGCGGACGGCGCCGAGCGGATCGCCGCGTGAGCGACCTGCGTACCGAGAACGCTCAGGAGGCGAGGACCATGGGGAACGGGGCTCTCAGCGGTGCGGTGATCGCGGTGGCCGGTGCGGGCGGACCCGCCGGCCGGGCGGCGATGATCAGGCTCGCGGAGGCGGGCGCGACGGTGGTGGGCGCGGACAACGACCCGGAGCGTCTCGCGGAGGCCGTGGACGCGGCGAGCTACGCCGCCGGCGGCGCGACCGTCATCGGCGAACCGGTCGACCTGCTCGACCTGCGGTCGACCCAGGAGTGGGCCACCCGCGTCGAGAAGGACTTCGGCCGGGTGGACGGGCTCGTGCACCTCGTCGGCGGCTGGCGCGGCAGCGAGACCTTCACCAAGACCAGTCTCGACGACTGGGACTTCCTCGAACTGCTGCTCATCCGCACCGTGCAGCACACCACGCTCGCCTTCCACGAGGCGCTTCAGCGCAGCGACCGCGGCCGGTACGTCCTGATCAGCGCCGCGGGCGCGAGCAGCCCCACCGCGGGCAACGCCGCGTACGCGGCCGGCAAGGCCGCCGCCGAGGCGTGGACGCTGTCGATGGCCGACTACTTCCGCAAGGCCGGGGGCCCCGACGGGCCGACCTCCGCGGCGGTGATCCTGGTGGTGAAGGCACTGGTGCACGATGCGATGCGCGCCGACCGGCCCAACGCGAAGTTCGCGGGATTCACCGACGTCAAGGACCTGGCCGAGGCCATCGCCGACGTCTGGGAGAAGCCCGCCGCCGAAGTGAACGGACACCGTCTGTGGCTCACCGAGAAGCCGTGAACCCACCCCGGACCGACGCGCGTCGCCATCACGACCCGGAGGTCCGCGGTTTCGCCAGCGACAACTACGCCGGCGCCCACCCGGAGGTGATGGCCGCCCTGGCCCTGGCCAACGGCGGCCACCAGGTGGCGTACGGCGAGGACGACTACACCGAGAACCTCCAGCGCATCGTCCGCGGCCACTTCGGTCCTACGGCGGAGGCGTTCCCGGTCTTCAACGGCACCGGCGCCAACGTCGTCGCGCTCCAGGCGGTCACCGACCGCTGGGGCGCGGTCATCTGCGCCGAGAGCGCCCACATCAACGTGGACGAGGGCGGCGCGCCGGAACGCATGGGCGGCCTCAAGCTGCTCACCGTGCCGACACCGGACGGCAAGCTCACCCCCGAGCTGATCGACCGGCAGGCGTACGGCTGGGAGGACGAGCACCGGGCGATGCCGCAGGTCGTCTCGATCACCCAGAGCACCGAGCTGGGCACCCTCTACACGCCCGACGAGATCCGGGCGATCTGCGAGCACGCCCACGCGCATGGCATGAAGGTCCACCTGGACGGCTCCCGCATAGCCAACGCGGCGGCTTCCCTGAACGTCCCGATGCGGACGTTCACCAACGCGGTCGGCGTCGACATCCTCTCGCTCGGCGGGACCAAGAACGGCGCGCTGTTCGGCGAGGCGGTCGTCGTGATCAACCAGGACGCCGTCTCCCACATGAAGCACCTGCGCAAGCTGTCCATGCAGCTCGCCTCCAAGATGCGTTTCGTGTCCGTGCAGTTGGAGGCTCTGCTCGCCAAGGACCTCTGGCTGCGCAACGCCCGGCACGCCAACGAGATGGCGCAGCGTCTGGCCGAGGGCGTGCGCGCGGCGCACGGCGTGGAGATCCTCTACCCGGTCCAGGCCAACGGCGTCTTCGCCAAGTTGCCGCACGAGGTGAGCGAGCGCCTGCAGAAGCGGTTCCGCTTCTATTTCTGGGACGAGTCGGCGGGCGTGGTCCGCTGGATGTGCTCCTTCGACACGACGGAGGAGGACGTGGACGCCTTCGTGGCGGCGCTCAAGGAGGAGATGGCCCGCTAGAGGCGGTGGCCCGACGGGCTCCCGAGGATTGCATAGGTATGCGTTCACCTGGAAAAAGATTGACGTTCGGGTGATCGTGTTCCTATGCTCTCCAGACATGGAGCTGATCCAGGAAACCCCCGACCTGTCCGCGTACTTGGCCGCCGACGAGGTCATCGACCATCACCACCCCCTGGTCCGGGACACCGCGGCGCGCCTGGCGAAGGACGCGGACGACTCGTATGCCTATGCGCGCCTGGCCTTCGAATTCGTGCGGGACACCATCCCCCACTCACAGGACTCCGGCGACCTGCGGGTCACCTGGCGCGCCTCCGACGTACTGGAGCAGCGCACCGGCATCTGCTACGCCAAGGCCCACGCGCTGACCGCACTGCTGCGTGCCGAGGACATCCCCACCGCACTGTGCTACCAGACGTTCGACGTCGTCCACGGACTGGTCGCCGTCCGCTTCAACGGCGCCTGGCACCGACAGGACCCGCGCGGCAACAAGCCCGGCGTGGACGCCCAGTTCTCCCTGGACGGCGAACAGCTGGCCTTCCTCCCCGACACCGCCGCCGGCGAACGGGATCACCCTGTCCTGTACGCCGCGCCGCCCCCGCCCGTCCTGCGCGCGCTCCGCGCCGC
>NZ_JARGEF010000138.1:0-21104 GCF_033794725.1 Streptomyces sp. ID05-39B
TCTTTTTTTTTTTTCCACCGCAAGACGCATACCGGTTTTTTTGCTTTTTCGTGGGGTCGGGGGTTGTTTAAAAGGGAAAGGGAGGGACCCTCACGCCTCCGGGACCGCGGCGCTCGCCCGGCGCCCCACCTGGGTCCGTACCGCGCCCATGCTGGCCGCGATGACCAGGGCGATCGCCGCCGCTTCCGTGGTGGACAGGGTCTGGTCGAGGATGAGGAAGCCGGCCGCCGCCGCGATGGCCGGTTCGAGGCTCATCATGATCGCGAAGGTGGGGGCGGGCAGGCGGCGCAGGGCGAGGAGTTCGAGGGTGTAGGGCAGGACCGAGGACAGGACCGCCACCGCCGCGCCGAGGCCCAGCGTCACCGGGTCGAGGAGCTTGGTGCCCGACTCGACGATGCCCAGCGGCAGGAACAGCACCGCGCCCACCGCCATCGCCAGCGCGAGCCCGTCCGCCTGCGGGAACCGGCGTCCCGTACGGCCACTGAAGACGATGTACGCCGCCCACATCACGCCCGCCGTCAGCGCGAACGCGGCGCCCAGCGGGTCGAGGTCGCCGACCCCGCCGCCGAGCAGGAACACGCCGGCGAGCGCGAGCCCGGCCCACACGAGGTTCACGGCGCGCCGTGAGACGAGGACGGAGAGGGCGAGCGGGCCGAGGACCTCCAGCGTGACCGCCGTACCCAGGGGGATGCGGTCGACGGACTGGTAGAAGAGGCCGTTCATCGCGGCCATGGTGACGCCGAAGACGACGACGGTGCCCCAGTCGGCGCGGGAGTATCCGCGCACCTTGGGCCGGCAGACGACGAGCAGGACGACGGCCGCGACCAGCAGCCGCAGCGCCACGACGCCCAGCGCGCCCGCGCGGGGCATCAGGGTCACCGCGAGCGCGCCGCCGAACTGGACGGACACCCCTCCGGCGAGCACCAGCCCGACGGGACCGAGGGCGCCCCATCGGGCGGGGGCGGAGGCCGTGGCAGCCGCGCCGGTGGAGGTGACGGGCTGCCGGGTCGGCGCGGTGGTCTCGGGGGTGCTCACGGGCGGTCCAGGGGTTCGGTGGGCTCCGCGCCGGCAAGGCGTGGCGTGCATCACGATGTACTGCGCAGTCCAGGGTAATGGACTACGTCAGGTGTGTGAAGCGAATTCGCCACTGACCGGCGCAGTCAGGTGGCGCGGAGCCCGCCCGTCGGCCTCGGCGGCACGCCACGTACGGCCCCAGCGGCACGCCATGTACGACGACCTCGGCGGCACGCCATGTGCGGCCTCAGCGGCGCGCCATGTACAGATCGAGCGCCCGATGGAGCACCCGGTTCAGCGGGAAGTCCCACTCCCCGAGGTACTCCGCGGCCTGGCCGCCCGTGCCGACCTTGAAGCGGAGGAGGCCGAGGAGGTGGTTGCCGTCCTCCAGGGTGTCGGTGATCCCGCGCAGGTCGTAGACGGCGGCGCCGAGGGCGTGGGCGTCGGACATCATGCGCCACTGCATGGCGTTGTTGGGCTGGACCTCGCGTCGGCGACTGGTGGAGGCGCCGTAGGAGTACCAGACGTGCTCACCGACGGTGAGCATGGTGGCCGCGGCGAGGATCTCGCCGTCGTGGTGGGCGAGGTAGAGCCGCATCCGGTCGGGATGTTCGGCGTTGAGCGCGGTCCACATGCGCCGGAAGTAGGCCAGGGGCCGCGGAATGAAACGGTCCCGTTCGGCGGTCTCGACGTACAGACCGTAGAACGCCGCCAGGTCCTCCTGGTCGCCGCGGACGACCTTGACGCCCGCCTTCTCGGCCTTCTTGATGTTGCGCCGCCACTGCTGGTTGAGGCCGCCCTGGATCTCCTCCAGCGACCGCCCGGCGTACGGCACCTGGAAGACGTACCGCGGCTGTCCCGCCGCGAAGCCGTCCTCGCCGCCCGGCTCGGCCTGCCGCCAGCCGGCGCCGCGCAGCCGTTCGGCGACGTCGAGGGCGGGCGGTTCGGTGGAGGTGGGCTCGGCGTCCCCCAGCCGCCGGGCGCCCGGATCGGCGATCGCGGCCTTCACGGCGTCGGCACTCCAGCGGCGTACGACGACGGGCGGGCCCATCTTCACCGAGAACGCGCCGCGCGCCTTGAGGTGGGCGAGCATCGGCTTCAGCCAGCGCTCGACGAGATCCGCCGCGAACCAGTCGACGACCGGCCCCTCGGGCAGATAGGCCAGGTACCGCTTCAGCTTCGGCAGCGGCCGCAGCAGCACCAGCCCTGCCCCCACGAGATCCCCCCGCTCGTCGAACCACCCGAGGCTCTCCGCCCGCCAGTCCGGCTTCACGTCCCCCCACGCGGGGATCTGCATATGGCTGACGGAGGGACGGCCGGCGACGAACGCCAGATGCTCGTCACGGGTGATCGTCTGGACACGCAGGCTCATAGGGCGGGGCTCCTTCGAATGGCGGAACGACGGTCCGGCCAGGGTAGAAGTCACCCACGGCCGTCCCGAGGACCGAACGCCTCGGGCGCCCGCGTGTCCGACCCGCCGTGTCACCGCTCCTCCGGCGGGTCCTCCGGCCGGTCCTCCGGCCGCTCCCGCAGCCCCTCGTCCAGCCCCTCGTCCAGCACCTCGTCCAGCCCCTCCGCCAGCACCTCCGCGAGGTGCCGCCCGCGTACGCCCGCCAGTTGTTCGAGCTGGGTCCGGCAGGAGAAGCCGTCCGCGAGGACCACCGCGGACGGCCCGGCGGCCCGTACCGACGGCAGGAGCTGTTCCTCCGCGCAGGTCACCGACACCTCGAAGTGGCCCTTCTCGAAACCGAAGTTGCCCGCGAGGCCGCAGCAGCCGCCGGTCAGTTCGCCGTCGAGCCCTGCGGCCTCGCGCAGCCGACGGTCGGCCGTGTCGCCGAGGACGGCGTGCTGGTGGCAGTGGGTCTGGCCGACGGCGGGGCGGTCGAGCCGGGGCGGGCGCCAGCCGGGGGCGTGCCGTTCCAGGGTCTCGGCGAAGGTGAGGACGCGGGCGGCGAGACGGGCCGCGCGCGGGTCGTCGTGCAGCAGCTCGGGCAGGTCGCTGCGCAGGGCGGCGGCGCAGCTCGGCTCCAGCACGACGACCGGGGCGTCCGTGTCCAGCACGGGTTCCATGAGGTCGAGGGTGCGGCGCAGCACCACGCGCGCGTGGTCGAGCTGCCCGGTGGAGACGTACGTCAGCCCGCAGCAGACCCGCCCGCGCCGGGCCGTCAGCAGGGCCGCCGCGCTCCTGGAGCGCCCGTCGCCGACCGGCCGCCCCCGCATCCGCAGGGTCGGCGGCAGCGCCACCCGCAGCCCGGCGGCCTCCAGCACCCGTACGGCCGCCCGCCCGACGGAGGGCGCGAGGTGCTCGGTGAAGGTGTCGGGCCACAGGACGACGAGACGGCGGGAGCCGTCTTCCGGCTGCCGCCTCCCCCGCCACCACCGGCTGAACGTCTCCCCGGCCGGCCGCGGGATGTCCCGCTCCACGGCGATCCCGCCCACCCGTTTCGCGACCCACGCCAGCGGCCCCACCCCCGCCAGCGCGTTGACGAGCGGTGCCGTGCGCGTACGGCTCACCCAGCGCAGCCAGACCGGCAGGCGGCCCATGCTGTAGTGGGCGGCCGGGCGGCGGCGGCCCGCGTAGTGGTGGTGGAGGAACTCCGCCTTGTACGTGGCCATGTCGACCTCGACGGGGCAGTCCGAGCGGCAGCCCTTGCAGGAGAGGCAGAGGTCGAGCGCCTCCCGCACCTCCTCCGACCGCCAGCCGTCGGTGACGACCTCTCCGGCGAGCATCTCGTGCAGCAGGCGGGCGCGCCCGCGCGTGGAGTGCCGTTCCTCGCCCGTGGCCCGGTAGGAGGGGCACATGACGGCGGGCCCTGACGCCGTCGTCGTACGGCATTTGGCGACGCCGACGCAGCGGCGGACGGCGGCGGTGAAGTCGCCGCCGTCGCCGGGGTAGCCGAAGGCCACGTCGACGGGTTCGCGGGGCAGGACGGCGAAACGCAGGCCGGAGTCGAGGGGGGCGGGGCGGACCAGCATGCCGGGGTTGAGGAGGTCGTCGGGGTCCCAGACGGCTTTCGCCCGTCCGAAGAGGGCGACCGTCTCCTCGCCGTACATCCGGGGCAGGAGTTCGGCGCGGGCCTGGCCGTCGCCGTGCTCCCCGGACAGCGAGCCGCCGTGCGCGACGACCAGGTCGGCCTGTTCCTCCGAGAAGCGGCGGAAGCGGCCGACGCCCGCCTCGGTGAGCAGGTCGAAGTCGATACGGACGTGGATGCAGCCGTCGCCGAAGTGCCCGTACGGCGCGCCGCGCAGGCCGTGCGCGGTCAGCAGGGCGCGGAACTCGCGCAGGTACGCGCCGAGCCGGGCGGGCGGCACCGCGCAGTCCTCCCAGCCGGGCCAGGCCTCCGTGCCGTCCGGCATCCGGGTGGCCGTACCGCTGGCGTCCTCCCGGATGCGCCACAGGGTGCGCTGCGCGGCGCCGTCCGTCACCACGCGCGCGTCGACGACGTCGGCGGCCCGCACGATCGTCTCCGCACGCGCGCGTGCCTCACCGGCCGACTCCCCGCCCGTCTCCACGAACAGCCATGCGCCGCCGCGCGGCAGCCCTGCCTCCGAACGCACCAGGTCGGCGGCCATGCCCTCGACCGTCAGCGGCCCGTACGGCAGCAATCCGGCGGCCGATTCGGCGGCGGCGCCCTCGTCGGCGTAGCCGAGCACGGCGAGCGCCCGCGCGCGTGGCGCCTCGACGAGAGAGACCAGCGCCTCCGTCAGCACGCCGAGGGTGCCCTCCGAGCCGCAGAACGACCGGGCGACGTCGGCGCCCTTCTCCGGCAGCAGGGCGTCCAGCGCGTATCCGGAGATACGGCGGGGCAGCTCGGGAAACCCGGTGCGCAGCCGCGCCAGCTCACCCTCCGCCAGCGCCCGAAGCCCGTCGGGCGCGCCGGCGAACCCCTGGCCGAGCCGCAGCCGCTGCCCGCGCGCGGTGAGGACGTCCAGCTCGCGCACGCTGTCCGCCGTCGTGCCCCAGGCGACCGAGTGCGAACCGCAGGAGTTGTTGCCGATCATCCCGCCGAGCGTGCAGCGGCTGTGCGTGGAGGGATCGGGCCCGAAGCGGAGCCCGTGGGGGGCGGCGGCCTCCTGGAGCCGGTCGAGCACCAGCCCCGGCTGCACGACGGCCGTGCGGGCATCGGCGTCCAGTGCGACCAGCCGGTTCATGTACCGGGTGAAGTCCAGGACGACACCCGTTCCGGTGGCCTGCCCCGCGATCGACGTCCCCCCGCCCCGCGCCACGACCGGCACCCCGTGCGCCCGGCACACCTCCAGTACGGCCGCCACGTCCTCGGCGTCCCGAGGGGCGACCACCCCCACGGGGACCCGCCGGTAGTTGGACGCGTCCATGGTGACGAGGGCCCGCGAGGTCACGTCGAAGCCGACATCACCCCGGACGGCCTTGCGCAGTTCGGCTTCGAGATCCGGCATGGGTCCAGCAAACCAGCTCCTGCGGCCGCCCGGCACGGGACGCCTGCCCGCCCCCGCGGCCCCCGCCATATGGCGTCTCGGGCGTCTCATCGGACGGACGACGTTTCGAGCACGTTTCTCCACCGGATACGCTCGCCTCGTGGCTGAGATCCGGATTCCTGCTGACATCAAGCCCGCCGACGGTCGATTCGGCGCTGGCCCCTCCAAGGTGCGGGTGGAGGCGCTGGACGCCTTGGCCGCCACCGGCACGTCGCTGCTCGGCACCTCCCACCGACAGGCCCCGGTCAAGAACCTGGTCGGCCAGGTGCGCGAGGGCATCTCCCAGCTGTTCCAGCTCCCCGAGGGCTACGAGGTGGTCCTCGGCAACGGCGGCTCCACCGCCTTCTGGGACATCGCGACGCACGGCCTGATCGAGAACAAGTCGCAGCACCTCAACTTCGGCGAGTTCAGCTCCAAGTTCGCCAAGGCGGCCAAGCTGGCGCCGTGGCTGGCGGAGCCGACGGTCATCGCCTCCGACCCGGGGACGCACCCCGACCCGCGCGCCGAGGCGGGCGTCGACGTGTACGCCTTCACGCACAACGAGACGTCGACCGGTGTCGCGGCCCCGGTCAAGCGGGTCGCGGGTGCCGACGAGGGCTCGCTGGTCCTGGTGGACGCGACGTCGGGCGCCGGCGGCCTGCCGGTGGACATCGCCGAGACGGACGTCTACTACTTCGCCCCGCAGAAGTCCTTCGCCTCCGACGGCGGCCTGTGGATCGGCGTGTTCTCCCCGGCCGCGATCGAGCGCGCGGAGCGCGTCCACGCGTCCGGCCGCCACATCCCGGAGTTCTTCTCGCTCCCGACGGCGATCGACAACTCGCGCAAGAACCAGACGTACAACACGCCGGCCCTCTCCACTCTCTTCCTGCTGAACCAGCAGCTGGAGTGGATCAATGGCCAGGGCGGCCTGGCCTGGTCCACGGCCCGCACGAAGGACTCCTCGACCCGCCTCTACGGCTGGGCCGAGGAGAGCAAGCACGCGACCCCGTTCGTCACCGACCCGGCCAAGCGCTCCCAGGTCATCGGCACGATCGACTTCACCGACGAGGTGGACGCGGCGGCCGTCGCCAAGGTCCTGCGTGCCAACGGCATCGTCGACACCGAGCCCTACCGCAAGCTCGGCCGCAACCAGCTCCGCGTCGCCATGTTCCCGGCGATCGACCCGGCGGACGTCGAGGCACTGACGAAGTGCGTCGACTACGTCATCGAGCAGCTGTAGCAGCTCCAGTACCTCCCGTACGACATGGAGGGGCGCCCGGTGTGAGTCACACCGGGCGCCCCTCGCTGTCGTACACCGCGCCGGCCCCGCCTGATCGGTCCGGCGGACATCGTGGCAGGCCTCGGCACCGCGGCCTCCCACGGCCCGGCCCTTGGGGGGCCGTTCAGCAAGACAGGCCCACGTCGAGGCAGTTGGGCACGGCTCGCCCGACCTCGCAGGCCGTGTACGACATCAGCCGACGGGGTTCGCAGGGCCGTGGTGATCACGGTCCGGTAAAAATCCGAACCTCACCTTTTGTGAAGGGTTTTCACAACTGATAGAACTCTTGTTCTGACTGTCGTTCACCTGTGCAGGAGCGGTGACGCCGCCGGGGGGCTCTTCCAGGTTTGCCGACTCTTCTTCCTTCCGCCGCGTCTCGTCCGCCCGCACGTCTTCGGGCGACGGCAAACGTGAATTGGGGAGGAAGCCTGCATGGGCCGAAGAAACGCCCGTAGGCCGGCGCTGCGGTGGAGTGCGGTGGCGGTCGCCGCCGTGGCCGTCGTGGGGACCGTGACACCGATGTCGTACGCGGCGCAGACCGCGAGTGAGCCCGCGCCGAAGCGGGTCGGGGCGGCGCCGAAGGTGCCGGCGGGGGCCGTGCGGACCGCTGATCCGGCGGGGAGCGAAGCGCTCAGTCTGAGTGTCGTGCTGGAGCCGCGTGATGCGGCGGCGCTCAGTCGGTTCGTCGCCGAGGTGTCCGATCCGAAGTCGCCGAACTACCGCAAGTACCTCGGTACCGGCGAGTTCGCGAGTGCCTTCGGCGCGCTGCCGCAGACCGTCGAACAGGTCAAGGGCGAGCTGGAGAAGAAGGGGCTCACCGTCGGTGAGCTGGAGCCGGACGGGCTCACCCTGCCGGTGACCACGACCGTCGCGGGCGCCGGCGACGCCTTCGCCACCGACTTCGACGGGTACAAGCTGAAGGACGGCGACACCGGTCTCGTCAACACCCGCGCCCCGCAGTTCAGCGGGACGACGGCGGGTGCGGTTCGCGCCGTCGTCGGGCTCAGCACGCTGGGCTCGTACCGGCCCAAGCACACCGGCACCCGGGCCAGCGGCGCGCGCAAGGCCGCGGCCACCAGCGTCGACGGGCCCTCGGCCCGGCTGACCGGAACCACGCCGACGATGTGCGCCGGCATCCGCGACCTGTACGCGGACACCTCCGGCGGCTGGCCGGCGGCGTACGACAAGACCGACTACTGGAGCGCAAGGTCGCTCGCCGCCGCCTACAACATGGCGGACCAGGCGAACGTGCAGAGCGGCACCACGATCGCCATCTACTCGCTGGAGAACTACGACCTCCGCGACATGAACAGCTACCAGAGCTGCCACGGGACGAAGGTCCCGGTCAGCTCGGTGCGGGTCAACGGCGGTCCGAGCGAGCCCTCCGACATCGACACCGGTGTCGGCCTGGAGACCGCGCTCGACGTCCAGACCATCATCGGTCTCGCCCCGCAGTCGAAGATCCTCGTCTACCAGGGCGTCAACTCCTGGACCGAGGGCACGGCGACCTACCGGAAGATCGTCACCGAGAACCGCGCCAAGGTCGTCTCGGTCAGCTGGGGTCTGTGCGAGCTGAACACCCCGGCCGACGTCATGGACGCCCAGAACCTGCTCTTCCAGCAGGCCGCGGCCCAGGGCCAGACGGTCGTCGTGGCGTCCGGTGACAGCGGCTCCACCGGCTGCTACTACCCGGGCGAGAACACGCCGAACGCCTCGACGCTGGCCACGGACTTCCCGTCCGCCTCGCCGTACGTCGTCAGCGTCGGCGGTACCACGATGAGGACCGCGGTCACCAACCAGACCACCTGGGTCGGTTCCGGCGGCGGTGTCTCCTCGCGGTACACCCTGCCGGCGAACGGCTACCAGAACGGGCGGACAGGCGCCGGTTACACCGACGTCTGCGTGCCGGACTCCAGCCAGGTCTGCCGTCAGGTCCCGGACGTCTCCGGCGTCGCCGACCCGGCCACCGGCTACCCGGTCGCCTTCGGTCACGACACCTCGGGCAGCCAGTACTGGAACATCATCGGCGGCACCAGCGGCGCCGCCCCGGCGTGGGCAGCGCTCTTCGCGCAGGCCGACCAGGACCTGTCCTGCCAGGCCAACGGCACGGTCGGCTACGCCAACCCGGCGCTGTACAAGCTGCCGGCCACCGCGTTCCGTGACGTGACCACCGGTCACAACAACCTGACGGACTCCGGCAACTTCAGCGGCCTGTACAAGGCGGGCGCGGGCTACGACCTCGCGACCGGACTCGGCACGCCGAACGGCAAGGAGATCGTCAAGGGCCTCTGCGCGGCCGTACCGCGCTCCCCGGCCTCCACGTTCAACGCGCTGACCCCGGCCCGTGTCCTCGACACCCGCTACGGCATCGGCCGCGCCGGCACCTCCCCGGTCGCCGTCAACGGCACGGTCAAGCTGAAGGTCGCGGGCGTCGGCGGGGTGCCGGCCACCGGTGTCACGGCGGTCGTCATCAACGTCACGGCGGCCTCGCCGTCCGGGCCGGGCTTCCTGATCGCCTACCCGAGCGGTACGACCCGTCCGACGTCGTCGAACATGAACTGGCTCAAGGGCCAGATCGTGCCGAACCTGGTGACCGTTCCGGTCGGCAAGGACGGTTCGGTCGACCTGTACAACGCGGGTGGCGGTACGACCCACTTCATCGCGGACGTCTCCGGCTACTACTCCACCGAGGCGGGCGGCAGCACCTATCTGCCGAAGGGTCCGGCCCGTGTCCTGGACACCCGCGGCGCCATCGGCGTGACCACGAGGACGCCGGTCGCGGGCAAGGGGACCGTGTCCCTGAAGGTCGCGGGCGTCGGCGGGGTGCCGGCGACGGGGGCCACCGCCGTCGTCCTCAACGTCACGGCGACCGCCGCGACGTCGACCGGTCACCTGATCGCGTACCCGAACGGGGCGACCCGCCCGACCGCGTCGAACATCAACTGGCTGACCGGCCAGACCCGGCCGAACCAGGTCGTCCTGCCGATCGGCGCGGACGGCAAGGTCAACCTGTACAACGCCGGTACCGGCACCGTGCACTTCATCGCGGACGTCTTCGGCTACTACACGCCGACGACGGACGGCTCGTCCTTCCACACGGCGGGCCCGAGCCGGCTGCTCGACACCCGGTACGCCCTCGGCACGGCGGCGGCCAAGCCGGTGCTCGGTGGCACCAACCTGGTGCTCAGCCTGCTCGACGGACACACCCTGGCCAACGCCAAGGCCGTCGTCCTGAACGTCACCGCCACCGCCCCGACGGCCAACGGCTTCCTGACCGTCTGGCCCGACGGAACCACCCTGCCCAACGCGTCCAACCTCAACTGGACCAAGGGACAGACCGTGGCCAACCTGGTGACGGTGCCGGTGGTGAACGGAAAGATCGACTTCCGCCCCAACGGCGGAAGTGTGCATGTGATCGCCGACCTGTTCGGCTACTACCTGTAGTACGTGATGTGTGAGGGCCCGGTGTCCGTTGCGGCCACCGGGCCCTCACGCATGCCGCAGTCGTCTCCCTACGCGAACTGCCGCAGGAACGCCTGCCAGGACTGACGGGAGACGCCGATCAGCGGACCGTCCTGCCGCTTGCTGTCGCGGACGGCGCGGCCGTCGTCGGTTGTGTCGGCGACCTCTACACAGTCGCCCTGTTGTCCGGAGTACGACGACTTCCGAAAGCTGCCCACAACCTCGGTCACGTCACTCTTCCTTCATGTTTCGCCATACATCCCGGATCAACCTCGCGCTGGCATCCGGCGCCAACGCTGCCGATCGTAGTAGGTCATACATATTGGCGTAAGCCGTGAGGTCTTCCGGGGCTTCAAGGACCGACGTGCCTCTCAGATTCTCCAGGGTCACTGCCTCGACGACCGGCTCGGAGTCGAAGCTGAACGAGGAAAACGCGGAGGTCGTAGCTGCCAGTGCTCCGGCACTGAACGGCAGTACCTGCACCGTGACGTTCTTCCTCTCACCGATTTCGAGGATCGCGGTCAGTTGCTGCCGGTGGATGTCGAAGTGCACCAACGGCTGCGTGATGACCGCCTCCCACAAGATGGCCGTGTACGACGCCCCACCTTCCCCGATCTTGGCCTGGCGCCCCTCCCGGACCTTCACCAACTGCTCAAGCACCTCGGGGGCCACATAGCCAGGCCCCGCCGCAATGACCGCTTCCGCGTAGGTCGGAGTCTGCAACAGGCCTGGCACCAAGGCGGGCTGCCACTGCCGGATATACGTCGCGTCGTCCTCCAACGCGATGTGGTCCAGGTAGTCCGGCCGCAGGTGTGCCGCGTGCTCCAACCACCAGCCCCTGCGCTTCGACTGCCGGGACAACTCCTCCAGCTTCTGCCGGACTTCGAGATCGCGCACCCCGTACGCATCCAGCATGGCCCGGATTTCGAGGGGCCGGGCGGACACGTGCCCTGTCTCTATGCGGCTGACCCTGGTCTGGTGCGCCGCGATCACCTCGGCGGCTTGGACCTGATCCATCTTCGCCGCCAGCCGGTACGTCTTGAGCGCGGCACCAAGTCGCCTGCTGCGCACGGTCGGTCGTCCACCCACGGGCATCCCGGCCCCCTCTCTGTCGCAGCCAAACTGTAGAGCATGACTCGACCGAACATATATCCAACAGCATGTATGCACCTGAATCAGTTGTTGATCCTCCTCCTGCACCTCTAGCCTCATGAAAGTCCGGCGTTTTCCATCAGCGTCTTGACGACACGTCAGGAGGGACGGCACCCCCATGCCCGCAACCGAAACCTTCCGCATCCCCAAGCACAGACGGCACGTCCCCGACGCGCGCCAGCGCGTACGCAAAGCCCTCGTCGGCTGGGGCGTCACCGCCCAACTCGCCGACTCGGTCGTCCTCCTGGCCAACGAACTCGTCACCAACGCCGTGACCCACTGCCGGGTCTCCGACGCCCAGGTCCAGGTCACACTCACCCTTCACGGGACCGAGTTGGTCCTGGAGGTCTCGGACCCCGACCGGAACCGGCTCCCCCGGCTCCACCACTCCGACCCGGACGAGGAACGCGGACGCGGACTCGCCCTGGTCGCGGCGCTGGCCGATGCCTGGGGATGCCGGCAGGAGCCGTACACGAAGTGCGTGTGGGCCCGGTTCCTGCCGGTGGTGGCCGACGCAGCGGAGAGGTCCCATGTTCCGGCTGCTTTATGACACGGTCTCCCGCCTGTTCGGCCAACCCCGGGCCCCGGAACCGCCGATGGCCGACCTCGCGAGGGAGGTCCGGACACCCGACCCCTACGTATGGCGGCTGCCGGACCCCCACGACGCCCGCTGGCGTCGCTGGGCCAGGCGCTCCCGTGCCGTCGGCCACCGGCTGCCGTTCCCGTGCCGGGAGGACTGCTGGGAGGCGACGGCTCGGCCTCGGTCACCCTCGTGGTCGACGGACGACGACGTGGTGCGGCCGTACGTCCTCAGACCTTGACGCTCCGGCGCACCCGCGCGATCACCTGCTGAGCGTCGGAGCCGTAGACGGCGGCGACCTGCCCCCCTTGGAAACGGCGTACTGGCTCGTCAAGCCTCATGCACTGGTGCGCGGCACCTGGGACGAGGCGAAGGACGCGGCGACATGGCTCGGGGAGCGGCTGGCCGAGTTGGCTCCCCGGTTCTCGTCGGAGGTGCGGCGCGATGCCGGTCAACTGGACCGCCATGTCACCTCCGCCGCCGAGCGGCTGCGCACGGGCGCGGACGTGACGCTGGGCTTCTACCTCGAACGCCCCTCCTACGTCTCCCTCGCCCTCGTGACCTGCTTGCCGAACCGCGACCGACCCGGACTCCCGTGCCCCCTTGCCGTCATAGGGACGAGCGGCGAGGCGGGGGCGCCCGGCCGCCACCGGACACCCCCGCCCCAAGCCGCACCGCTCACGCCGCCGTGCAACTCACCGCCGGTACGCCCCCGCCGCCCGGCGTCCCGCCGAAGCCGAAGCTCGCCGAACCGCCCGCCGCCAGCGCCCCGTTGTGGGCCGCGTTCGTCGCGGTGACCGTCGATCCGGTCTGGGTGTGGGTCGCGTTCCACATGCTGCTGACCTTCTGGGTGCCGGGCCAGGTCCAGGTCACCTTCCAGGAGCTGAGGGCCGTCGTACCGGTGTTGGTGACCTTGACGTCGGCGTTGAAGCCGCCGCCCCAGTCGCTGCTGACCGTGTAGGACGCGGCGCAGGCGGCCGTGCCACCGCCGGGGCCACCCGGGTCACCGGGACCGCCCGGCCCCCCGCCCCCGCTCGCGAAGCCCGGCGCCTTGACGCTCGTCAGGTAGCCGTCCTTCACCGTGTCCACGGTCTGCCAGTCGTCCTTGAGGATGCCGCCGGTGTCACCGGAGTTGGGGTTCCAGGACCAGAAGGTCCAGTGGAAGGAGTCCGCGCCGTAGGTCGACGTGGGCCGCAGGTAGTCCACCAGCGCTGCCAGCCACTTCTGGTCCACCGTCGACTGGAGTGTCGTGCCGAACTCGCCCACCCACACGGGGGCGATGTTCTGCTTGAAGATGTAGCCCCAGTACCTGTCCCAGATGCCGGGCATGTTCGCGGGGAACGCGGGGTCGCTGAACCAGCTCTGCTGGGCCACGCTGGTCGCGTAGTCGTGGGCGGAGTAGACGACCCGGTTCGCCACGTCGAGCTGCACCGGGTACTGGGCGACGCCCATCAGGTTGCCGCCCCACCAGCCGGAGACCCCGTTGAAGGTCTGCACGCCCTCCACGAAGATCAGCAGGTCGGGGTTGACGGAGAGGACGGCGTTCCCGGCGCGCTGGGCCGCGAGCCGCCAGTCCCGGGCCGTGTCACCGCAGCCCCAGCAGGCCGGGTCGTGCGGCTCGTTGTGCAGGTCGATGCCCACGACGGTGGGGTTGCCGGCGTAACGGCCCGCCAGGGACCTGAGGTTGGCGATCCACGTCGACTCGGGGACCGCCGAGGTGTACCAGAGCGCCGACTGTCCCGCACCGTCCGGGCGGTGCCGGTCCAGGATGACTTTGATGCCGCGCTGGCCGGCGTAGCCGACGATCTTGTCCAGGACCTGGAGCGAGGTGAGGCCTTGCAGGTCGGCGTTCTTCCCGGAGGAGAAGTCGATGCTGTCGGGGACGGCGCCGGGCTTGAGGATGTCGTCGCTGAAGGGGAGGCGGAGGGTGTTGTAACCCGTCGCTCCGATCTGGTCGATCATGCTCTTGTAGTCGCGGGACCAAAGGCCGTGGAGGACTTTGTTGGAGGTCTCGAAGCCGAACCAGTTGATGCCGGCGACGCGGACCGGCTGTCCGGCCGCGTCCAGGATCTGGCGTCCGCTGGTGTGCCAGTAGCCCGCTCCCACGGCGTCCGCCGCGTGGGCCGGCGGGGCCGAGGCCAGGGGGATCAGCGGTAGCAGGAGTGCGGCGGCGGCCGCGCACAGCGCTCTGCGCAAGGTGCGGAACATGTCGCTGCTTCCTCTCGGGGGGCGCGGGCCGGAACGAGTGGGAGCGCTCCCACCACCGCGCCTCCCATGGAAGAGGGATCACATGAACACGTCAAGATGGCTGACGTGAGCTGGTGCACGAGGAATCCGTGAGGGCGGGATGGAGACGAAGGGGTGGAGGGGGCTGGAGGCCCAGCAATTGGCAGACCTGGGCCGGCGACACGCCGTGGAACCGGCGGATCGCCGGCCCGTATCCGCCGATCGACGGCCGCCGAGCAGAGCCGGTCAGCGGCCGCCGAGCAAAGCCGGTCAGCGGCCGCCGAGCGAAGCCAACGGCGGCCGCCGGGCCCGTAGGCCGACAGCGTCTACTTCAGGTGTCGGTCCAGGAACCGGCACCCGTCCTCCAGCTCGAACCACGGGGTGCCGGTGTGTCCTCCCTGATTGGCGTGCAGCGTCTTCTCCTTGCTGCCGAAGGCGTCGAACAGGTCCAGGGCCCGTTGCCGGGGGTTCCCTTCGTCGTCCCACTGCAGCAGGAACAGCAGCGGAATGGTGACCTGCCGGGCCTCCTCGCGCTGGGCACGGGGCACGTACCCCCCGGCGAAGAAGCCTGCGGCCACGATGCGCGGTTCGACCACCGCGAGGCGGATGCCGAGGGCGGTCCACCCTCCGGAGTACCCGACCGGGCCGCCGATCTCGGGCAGTTCGAGGAGGGCGTCCAGGGTGGCCCGCCATTCCGGGACCGCGTTTTCGACCAGCGGGCCGATGAAGGACTCGAAGATCTCGTCGACCGGCTCGCCGGCCCGCATCGCCCGGCGGAGTTCGGCGCGGACCTGCTCGTCGGCGGCGGAACGGGGCCGCTCGCCGCACCCGGCGGCGTCGATGGTGGCGACCGCGTAACCGCGCGCCGCGGTGTACCGGGCCCGGGCCACCAGCCGGGGATCGGCCTTGGGCAGGCCGTTGTTGTGGGCCATCAGGATCAGCGGGGCCGGTGCGGCGGATTCAGGCGTCCACAGGGTGCCGGGAATCTCGCCGAGGGTGAATTCGCGCTCGAGGACGCCGTCGTCGAGGCGCTGTTCGGCTGTGAATCGCGGGAAATGCATGGTCGTGCCTTTCGGAAGTGCACTGGAACGGCACTCCCGGACGACCTATCGCCCGACCGTGACCCCGGAGGGGAGCACCCATGTCGATTCTGCGTTCACGGGTACCACCTCCTCGTTCTGTCGCACGGCCTCCAAAAACGTAGCAGCGGTCACCGTGGCCCGCCACTGACTTTCGCCACAGGCTCAACGCCTCCGCCGCAGCCGGCCGAGGCCGAACAGGGCCAGCAGGACGGCAGCCACCGCGACCGCGCCCACCTTGACGTTCCCGCTCATCCCGGTGCCCCCACCCCCGTCGGCGCCCGCCGAACTGCCGCTGCCGGACGGCGAGTTGTCTGCCGCCTCGCCCCCCGGCGCGTCCTCCGCCTGCACCTCGCTCCCGGCGCCCTCCGTGCCGTACATCAGCTTCGAGCCGTCGGCGGAGAAGGTGACGGACTCGCCCTGGCGTTGCAACGGCACGTCGAGGCGGCCCAGCCGTTTGGGGGCGCCGCCGTTCCAGTCGTAGTCGATGCCGCCGAAGTAGCCGCGTACGGCGAGGCTTTCGCCGTCCGGGGAGAGGGCCGCGTCGGTGGCCCACAGCTCGATGGGGGCGACGGGCCGCAAGACGTTCTTTCCGGAGGCGGACAGCTTGGCCGGAGCCTCGTACAGGTGGCCGCCGTCCTCCTTCTTGTCGATGATGTACACGCGCCCCGTCTTCGGGTGGACCAGCATCGACTCGGCGTCGCGCGGGCCGTCGGAGTACGTGACGACGTACTGCGTGGCGCGCACGGTCGCGTTCTTCAGCTCCTTCGGCTCGGGCAGCTCGTAGATCCACACGTACGGCCAGGTGCCGCCGAGGTTGTCGCCGATGTCACCGACGTAGATCCGGTTGCCGGGGCCGATGGAGATCGCCTCGACGTCGCGCGGGGTGCCGATGCCGGTGAGGGTGAGGCGGGCGACGGTCTTCCCGGTGGAGCCGTCGACGGCGTAGAGGTAGGGGCCGTCGTCGCTGTCGTTGTGCGTCCAGTAGATGCCGGGGTGCTGGCGGGAGGCCGCCAGACCGCTCGACTCGGTGATCCTCGGGTCCTCGATCGTGAAGCTCTTGTCGCCGTCGGCGGCGGAGACGGGCGCGGCGAGCGCACCCACGAGCAGGGCCCCGGCAAGGAGGGCGAACGGTCGGCGCATGCCCCCAAGACTGCCATCCCGCACACCTGTTCCGGGCTCGTGGCCCGGCTCACATCCCATGCGCCGTTCCGATCCCTCATGATGATCGGATGCTCAGGATCATGCCCGTCGGCGACTCGATGACGATCGGCAGCTCGGGCGAACTCACCTGGCGTCACCGCATGTGGCGGCACCTGTGCGCGACGTACGGCGGCCCGGTCACCCTGGTCGGCCCCCGCGAGACGCTGTACGACAAGGCCGTGGACGCCCCCACCTCGCATGCGTACGCCGATCCCGACTTCCCCCGGCACCACCTGGCCGGCTGGGGCGAGGGCTGGCTGCACATGGCGCCGCTCATCGAGGACGCGGTCCGCGACTGCCGGGCGGACATCCTGCTCGTCTCCCTCGGCCTCATCGACCTCGGCTTCTACACCAACGCCGAACAGACCGCGTGCAACGTACGCGCCTTCGTGGAACAGGCACGGGCGGCGAACCCCCGGATCGGCATGGTCCTCCTGCCGGTGATCCCCAACATCCGCGCCACCACCGACGCACCCTTCGGCACCCAGGTGGCCCACTTCAACGAACTCCTGGCGAAGACCGCCGCCGACCTGAACGCACCGCCCTCCCCCCTCCTCCTCGCCTCGGTCCCGGAGACCTGGGACATCGGCACCGACACCTACGACGGCACCCACCCGAACGCGAAGGGCGAACACCAACTGGCCGGGGCCTTCGCGGAGGCGCTGCACCAGGGGTGGGGACTGGGCGGGCCGTACGGGGGCTGAGGCACACGCCCGCGTCCGCCTTGTGGCATACGCACCACCCCATGCCCTGGTCACCGTGCGTATCGTTGTACCGCGCGGCTGTACCTGAGTGAGGGCAGCCGGGGAGGAGCGCCACGATGACCGTCGTAGACGACAGGATCGCCATGGCCGACGACGCGAACACCCGGCACCTGGACGAGTTGTTCGAGCTGCTGGAGCAGATGCCCGTCCCCGAAGGATTCAGGGTCGAGATCGTCGGGGGCAGCGTCTTCATGACACCGCAGCGGGACACGCACTGGGGGATCATCCGCCGGATCGTACGAGCCGTCGAGGACAGGTTCGGGGTGGATGTCAGGGTCTTCTCGGACGTCCGCATCGACTTCCCCGGCCACGAGAACGGCTTCTGCCCGGACGTGGCCAAGCTCCGCGACTCCGCCGAGAAGGACGACGAGGGCCGCTGGCGTCACGAGGACGTCGAGTTCGTCGCCGAGGTCATCTCCCAGGGCACCGCCACCAACGACTACGGCCCGAAGAAGACCGCCTACGCGACCGCGGATGTCCCCGTCTATCTCGTCGCGGACCCCTACCAGGGCCGTTGCTACGTCTACACCGATCCCAAGGACGGTCACTACGTCACGAGCACGAGGGTCGACTTCGGCGGTGCCGTCGATCTGACGGGAACCGTCGTCGACCTCGTCCTCGCCACCGACACGTTCCCCCGCGACTGACCGTCCGCCCTTGCGTCGAGCGCACTCGAAGTCGTTGGCTTGTGCCCATGAAGTACACGCAGCTCGGACGCACCGGACTCAAGGTCAGCCGACTGGTCCTCGGGACCATGAACTTCGGACCGCAGACAGACGAAGCCACCAGCCACACCATCATGGACGCGGCGCTGGACGCGGAGATCAACTTCTTCGACACCGCGAACGTGTACGGCTGGGGTGAGAACAAGGGCCGTACCGAGGAGATCATCGGGAACTGGTTCGCGCAGGGCGGCGAGCGCCGCGACAAGGTCGTGCTCGCCACCAAGATGTACGCGAACATGGCCGCCACCGACGAGGCCTGGCCCAACCACGACAAGCTCTCCGCGCTGAACATCCGGCGCTCTGTGGACGCGTCGCTGAAGCGGCTCCGGACCGACCACATCGACGTCTACCAGTTCCACCACGTCGACCGGAACACTCCCTTCGAGGAGATCTGGCAGGCCATCGACGTGCTCGTGCAGCAGGGCAAGATCCTCTACGTCGGGTCCAGCAACTTCCCCGGCTACAAGATCGCCCAGGCCAACGAGATCGCCGCCCGGCGCGGCGGCACCATCGGCCTCGTCAGCGAGCAGTGCCTCTACAACCTGGCCGAGCGGCGAGCCGAGATGGAGGTCATCCCGGCCGCGCAGGAGTACGGCCTCGGGGTGATCCCCTGGTCGCCGTTGCACGGCGGGCTGCTGGGCGGGGTCATCAAGAAGGAGGTCGAGGGCGGGCGCCGGGCGAGCGGCCGGGCCGCCGACACCCTCGCGAACCCCACCTCGCGCGCACAGATCCAGGCGTACGAGGACCTGCTGGAGAAGCACGGTCTGGAGCCCGGCGAGGTCGCGCTGGCCTGGCTGCTGACCCGGCCCGGCGTGACCGGACCGATCGTGGGCCCGCGCACGGCGGAGCAGCTCGTGTCCGCCGTGCGGGCGGTCGAGCTGGAGCTGAGCGAGGAGCTGCTGGCCGGGCTCGACGAGGTGTTCCCGGGCCCGGGTCCGTCCCCGGAGGCCTTCGCCTGGTAGGCGGGCCCGTCGGCAGGAGCGTACGGCGGCGGCCGGGCGGGCGGCCTCGGCCCGTCCGAGGACTGGCGGCTCTGGGCCACTCGCCGGCTCCGCAGAGCCTGGTCGCCGCCATCAAGCCTGGCCCCCGCCTTCCGGTGCGGCGCAGGCGGGCAGGTAGGTAGGTAGGCAGGTCTACGGCAGCGGTGGGCTGCGGCGGTCGGTCACCTTCCGAGCGCCGCCGCCACCGCGACCAACACGAACATCAATACGAGCGCACCGGCCATGATCCGGTTCCGGGTCTTCGGGTCCACCCTTCGAGCCTAACCGGCCCCGCCGAGCGCCCAGCGGCCGACCGGCACATAGTGCGGCTGCTCCCCCGCCACCCCGGACCTCGGCAGGTCGCTGCGCACGAGCGTCAGCTCCCGTACGGTCCACTCGCGGCCGGCGAAGGCGTGCAGCGAGTCGACGTACGGGTGGGGGTCGAGGGCCTCGCGGCTGCGGGCCACCGTCAGGTGCGCCTTGTAGCGGCGGTGCTCCCCCAGGTCCACGCCCGCCTTGCGGCCCGCGGCCTCCGCCCGGTCGGCGAGCAGCCGCAGTTCCGCCACCCCGCCCGCGGCCCCGGTCCACAGGGCCCGCCCGTGCCCGAACTGCCCGCCGCCGCGCAGCGCCAGTGCGAAGGGTGCGGTGCGCCGGGCGGCCCGCTCCAGCCGTGCCGACAGTTCCGGTACGGCCTCCTCGTCGACCTCGCCGTAGAAGGCGAGGGTGAAGTGCCAGCCGGGGCGGCCGGTCCAGCGGAGCCGGTCCGCGCCGGGCAGCTTCTTCAACGCGGCGACCTCGGCGGCGAGTTCGCTGGTGACGTCCTGCGGTGGCAGCACGGCGGCGAAGAGTCTCATGGGGCCAGTGTGCCTCGCGTCACCAGCGCCGGGCGGCGTCGCGTACCAGCCACGTCACGCCACAGGTGCCAGGTCCTTGAGCCGCTCCTTCGGTACGAACCGCAGGGTCGGGTGGCCGTGCCGCCAGCCGACCGTGAGGCGCAGGCCGCCGACGCGGGCCAGGACCAGGCCGATGACCGCCGCCGCGAGCGCGGAGACCGCGCCGCCCGCCGCGAGGCCCGCCCGGACGCCGTAGACGTCGGTGATCCAGCCGGCGATGGGTGCGCCGACCGGGGAGCCGCCGAGGAAGACCATCATGTAAAGGGCCATGACGCGGCCGCGCATGGCCGGGTCGGTGCCCATCTGGATGGTGGTGTTGGCGGTGACGTTGACCGTCATGCCGAACATGCCGATCGGCACCATGAACAGCGCGAACAGCCAGAGGGAGGGGGCCGCGGCGGCGGCCAGCTCCATCAGGCCGAACGCCACGGCCGCCGCGATCAGCACCCGCATCCGGGAGGTTCCGCGGCGGGCGGCGAGGAGTGCGCCGACCAGGGAGCCGACGGCCATCAGGGTGTTGAAGAGGCTGTAGGAGCCCGCGCCCGCGTGGAAGACGTCGTCGGCGAAGGCGGTGAGGTAGACGGGGAAGTTGAAGCCGAAGGTGCCGATGAAGCCGACCAGGACGATCGGCCAGATCAGGTCCGGGCGCCCGGCGACGTAGTGCAGGCCCTCCCGCAGCTGGCCCTTGCCGCGCGGGGCGCGCTGGTCGGCGTGCAGTTCGCGGCCGCGCATCAGCAGCAGTCCGGCGATGGGCGCGACGAAGGAGAGGCCGTTGGCGAGGAACGCCCAGCCGGTGCCGACGCCTGTGATCATCAGGCCGGCGACGGCGGGGCCGACGAGGCGCGCGGACTGGAAGTTGGCGGAGTTGAGGCTGACCGCGTTCTGGAGCTGGTCCGGGCCGACCATCTCGGAGACGAAGGACTGGCGGGCCGGGTTGTCCAGGACGGTCGCGAGTCCGACGGCGAAGGCGGCGACGTAGACGTGCCAGACCTCGACGCGGCCGGAGAGGGTGAGCAGCGCGAGCACGATCCCGGTGGCGGCCATGGCCACCTGGGTGAAGAGGAGGATGCGGCGCTTGGGCAGGCGGTCGACGAGGACGCCGCCGTAGAGGCCGAAGAGGAGCATCGGCAGGAACTGGAGGGCCGTCGTGATGCCGACGGCGGTCGCGGAGCCGGTGAGGCTGAGCACGAGCCAGTCCTGGGCGATGCGCTGCATCCAGGTGCCGACGTTGGAGACGACCTGGCCGGCGAAGAACAGGCGGTAGTTCCTGATCCTGAGCGAGCTGAACATCGAGGACCTGCGGGTTCCCCCGG
>NZ_JARGEF010000139.1:0-21067 GCF_033794725.1 Streptomyces sp. ID05-39B
CTCCCGTCGTGGGGGGGGATCCGTGGGGGGATCCGAGCTAGCGCGAGGTGGCCATCACCTCGCTGAACCTGGCTGTGCAGAGGGCCGGTTGACTGCGGGAGCAGACGACCGGACCCACGTAAAAGGGGGCATTGCCGAAGTCGGGAACCTGCCCCTGGGCGAGCGGGGTCCAGGTGGCGCCGTCGTCGGTGGAGACAGCCGCGGAGAAGGCGGTTCCGACGCGCTTGAGCCGGAGCAGGAGAGGTAGCCGGACGGTGGTCGTGCCGGTGAACGCGGAGGCGCCTGCCACGGTCGGGCGCAGCATGAGCTGTGCCGTGCTGCCGCCGGTGACGATCAAGCCCGCTGCCTGGTCGAAGGGCGAGAACGACTTGGCCATCAGCAGGCCGACGCGGTCGGCGGTCGCTCCCTCCCGGGAGAGCAGCCGGGCGGTGACCTCACAATCGCCGGTAACCGTTTGCCGCACGAAATGGCCTGTCATCCCCTGGGAGTTGATGTTGAGGTCGCTCCCTGCGCCCCGCACCGTGAGGATGCCGTCGCTGTCATGGCTTGCCTCACCCGGAGTGAGGACGGCCGCGACACCGAGCGTGCCGTACGCGCTCCGGTCGAGGACGACGTCACCGAGGTCTCCGTGATCCCAGGGGGCGGGCAGCGGGGCGCTCACGACGGATGACAGCCGCGCGGATGTGACGGTGGCCTCCGGCATGAGCGCGCTCACGGCCGCCGAACGGGGGCCGCTCCCAGCGCAGTTGGCCTTGGCGACGGCGTAGTGGTATGTCGCTCCAGGCGTCCCGCTCGCGTCGGTGTACCGGACGCGGGCGCCGAAGCCGACCGCTGCGACGTCCGTGGCGAGGGCGCGGTAGGGGCCGTGGGGGCGTGGCGCGCGCAGCACGGTGTAGCGGGCGGCGAGATCGGGGTCGGTCCAGGCCAGCAGGACACCTGCCGATCCGGCCGTCGCTCTGAGGTCGGAGGCGGTGCGGGTCGGGCGGGGTGTACGCCAGAGGTCTCCGTCGGGGGACGTCACGCTGACGTTGTCGAAGGCACCGGTGCCGGTGTCGGCGTAGGCCTCGTCGACGCCGAGGGAGGAGGTGAGGAGCAGGCCGGCGTATACGGTCTTCGGCATACTGTCGACCTCGGTCGTACCGACGACCGTCCACCGCATACCGTCCGTGGAAATGGCCCCTGTACAGCGCCGTCCCTCACGCGTCACCCGCACCCAGTACGGCATCCGCAACCGGTATCCGTCACCGGCGCCCTCGACGTGGGGAGCGGCGAGCGGGGTCGCGGATTCGGGGAGCTCGCCGAGGTCGGAGATCGGGAAGGCCGCCCTGGTGGTGATCGCCTCCTGCTGGGAGGGCGGAACGGCAGTGCTGCCCGTCCCCCTGACAGGCGCACCGGCTCGCGGGCGTACGGTCCACACCCCGCTCCAGGTGTGCAGCGGCAGCCCTTGGATCAGCATCGACGCGTGGGGTGCGTCCGCTTCCAGGGAGGCGCGTACGGTCACGCCGATCTTGGAGTACTGGGAGCTGAGCGGCCACACCACCCGGGCGGTGACCGTGCCGTCGCCGTGCAGGGGAAGGTGGGCCGAGCGGTAGGTCTCGGCGGTGCCCGAGGCTTCCAGCACGAACCGTTCCCCGTCGAAGCGGGCGGAGCCGGGGATCTTCATGGCACCGATGTCGGCCGTCGTCCATGGCGCGGGAAGACCGGCGCTCGCCGTCACGACCGTGGAACGCCCGCCCTCCCCCCGAACACCGGATCCGGAAACCGTGTAGTGGTACGTGCGTCCGGCGCGGACACCGGTATCCGCGTACGCCGGCTTCCCGAGGCTTTCGGATACGGCTTCGTAGGGGCCGTCGATGCGCTCGGCCCGCAGCACCGTGTAACCGGTTGCCCCGGCCGACGGCAGCCACGACACGGTAATCGCTTTCTCCTCCCCCACCGCCGTGACGCCCGCCGGAGGCACGGGCATATCGGGCTCGGTCGCGGCCGCACCGGCGTACGCGAACGTCCCCCAGCCGGGCAGGTCGTCGTTGGCACCCTCGACGACCCTCGACGCCCCGGTGCCGCGGAAGACGGCGGCTTCGGTGTTCGGGGCGTCGAGACCGCGGACGCCGGCGTAGTGGGCGTAGTACATCTCGTAGATCGGGGGCAGGGTGCCGCGAACCTTGTCGGAAACGGTTGTCCTGATGTACTTGCCAGTGCGGTCGAGATCGGGGGTGAAAGGGACCGCGCCACCGAGGTTGTAACGGGCGGCGTACTCGGCGTTGGCCAGGATACGGTGGCCGTCGAAGCCCCACAGGTCGACGCCCTGGTTCCAGGCGACCTGGGCGACATCCCCCAGGAGACCTACGGCGAGTTGTTCGTGGCCCTGGTCCCGGCCGCTCTCCTGGCCCTGGCCGGCGGCGGTGACGATCCGGTGGACGACGCTGCCGTTGCCGGCGCCGGTGGCCGCGAAGCGCAGGGCGTCCTCGAAGAGGGTGCGCTCCTCGCAGAAGACCCCGACGGCAAGAATGGTCTGCAGTGCCGTCAGGTCCCAGTTGCCGTTGGCGTAGGGCATGTAGCCGGAGACGGCCGGATACCAGACGTCCAGGAAGGACCGCTCACAGCGCGTGATGTCGGCGTCCGGCCAGCCGTCGTAACCGGTATGGCGCAGCAATTCGGCCGCGTTGAGGAACTTGAAGGCCTGAAGTCCCGCGCCGAGCGGGCCGTCCGCACCGGTGACGACCGTGAGGGAGGCCGACCATGTGTCGAGGATGTCCCGGGCCTTGTCTGCGTGGGCGCGGTTTCCTGTGACGGCCCACAGGAGGGCGTTCTGGTAGGCCGCGGCCGAGTCGGCGACCGCCGGGCCCATGAAATTGGAGGGTCCGCGGCCCCAGGAGGTGATCTGGCCGGTGTTCTGCTGGTTGTATGCAGTCTGCGATCTGCCGTGTGCGGCCAGCGCCAGGTACCCGTCGTATACGGACGACTGCCCGCCGTCGACAGCGGACTTCATACGAGCCAGGTCGGTGGCGCTGTGCAGCAGGCCTGGATGAGTGAAGGTGAAGGTGCCGGCCGTCCCCCCGGCGGCCGCCTGCGCCGGGGAAGGAACCGACGTGCCGGCGCCCGCGGCCAGCAGCAGTGCGGTCGAGGACTTCAGCAGGCCGCGACGGCCGATCGGACTCACTGGGCCGCCGCTTCCGCCTCGGCCGTCGTCAGGAACTTCAGGTTGACGACGTGTTCGTTGGAGAACCACTGCATGGCGTCGGTCGTGTGGTACCAGCCCGGTTTCCGCATCGAGTCGGCGATGACCTTGCCGTTGAGCACCAGGTTCTCGAAGGTGACGTCCTTGATGGCGTGGTCGGCATCGTAGCCGAGGAACATCGACGGGTTGGCATGGCTGCCGGTGTAGGAAAGGTTCTTGACGTAGACGTCTTCGATGCCGCGGCCGACCGAGGTGTTGTACTTCGTGTTGTACATGACTCGCATGTGGATGACCTGGCCCCAGCGGAAGTCCTCGATACGCACGTCCTCGATACGCACGTTCTTGATGAGGTTGGAGTCCCCGGTGTTGAGGGCGATGCAGCCCTGATAGCCCATCTGTGGCTCGCGGTGGTCGAGGATGTCCACGTTCCTGATCACCAGGTTCTCGATCATCTCGGGGGCATCGGTGTTTCCGTGGGTCCCGACGTTGACGGGGTGGGCGACGTCGGCCCACAGGGTGCAGTTCTGGATGGTGATGTCGCGGGTGTCGCCGTAGTACTCCCAGCGGTGGCCGTAGATGGCGAAGCAGTCGTCGGAGTTGCGCATGAAGCAGCCGTCGAAGACGACTGCGGTCGAGGAGAAGACGTCGAAACCGTCTCCATTGCCTTTCGAGCTGAACGAGCGCACCTTCCTGACGTGGACGTTCTCGCATTCTCCGAAGGTGCCGGCGTAGCCGTTGGGGTTCATGATGACGACGTCCTCGACGCGGATGTTCCTGCTGCCCTCGCACAGGACGCCGCCGGGTCCCGCATGGAGCATCCCGTGGCCGGCGAGGGCGGCCTTCTCCACGTCCTTGAAGAGCACCTGGGCCTTCAGGACAGCGCCGCCCGCGAGGTACACGGTCGTGCCGCTCGGCACGGACAGGACGTTGCCGGGCACGGTATGCACGCCGGGCCCGAAGTAGATCACGTCGGGGTCGCCTGCGACGGGCGGGTTCGGGTCGACACGGTTGGTGAGGACGTGCAGACAGTCGAAGGTCTCGTCGTTGATCTGTACGACGATGTCGCGCGGATCGTCGAGCGTGAACCGCAGGGTGTCACCGAGGAGTTCGGGAGTGATACCCAGCGCGTCCGGTCGCACGCGCGCCTTGGCGGTGCCGCCCTGGAGGTAGGTGACCTCCAACTCGGCCGAACCCCGGAAGTCGAAGCAGACCATCGAGGTGTTGTAGACCTTCCCGGAACCTGTTTCGGGGTTGATCTCCTCCAGTTGCGGCCGCCAGATGTCGAGGGTCTGCCACTCGCCGTCGGGGACGGTGCGCGCCCGCACCTTGAAGCTCGTGTTGGTCGCCATGGCGTCCGGCCGGGGATAAGTGACGAGCTTGAGAGCGGGGTTCGCCTCGCCGGCCCGGGCCGCCGCGGCTGTCGTGCCGGACAGTCCGGCAGCGAGCACGGTGGCGCCCGCCGCCTGAAGAGCGGTACGGCGGGACAGGGGCGTGTTCATGCGGTTCTCCTTGCGGGCGTAGGGAAGGTGCGCTGGTGCCGGAGCATCGACGACTTGGCGACATGGCTGTGCCGCCGGACCCGCGTGGTGCGACGGTGCGGACGTCGGGAACGCGGAGTTCGCGGTGGGGGCGGTGGTCGCAGTAGGTCGCGGTAGGTCGCGGTAACACGTAGCAACCGGTTGCTACGGCCGAGTGGGCAGAGCTTGTTCCGCTCCTCCTGGCTCGTCAAGAGGCCGCGCAGACTTTCGAAAACTCTGCGAGTGGGGCAAGGCAGTGCGCTGCAGACGTCCAACGCCTGCCTCGAGTCCCGACAGAACCCGCCTACCTGCACGGATGGCGACGAGCAGGAAACCCTCCACGAACCCCTTAGCGCGCTCGTGCCTTGTCAGCACCAGCTCGGCCCGAGCGTCGGCTCAGCAACCGGTTGTGACGACTTACGACCGCAGTCACCACTCGTCGCGATGGAAACAGCCTGTGCCCGCGCCACCGACCGGTTTCGTCGAACGCTTCTATTGGAGCCAAATCCCTTGCTCAGAAGCCCATTTGATTCACACTCAGCCAGCCAAGGGCAGCGTCCAGGACGGCGTGTCCGACCGATTGACCCCGTCTCACAGCCCCGCCTACCGTAGAAGGCGGTTTCAGAAAACGTTTCCCACCGCACCTCAGGAGAGTCATGCCCAGCGCCCAGCTGCCCAGGGCCGTGTTCGCCATGGATCCGGTGCACCTCCCCCTGCTGTTCCCCGCTCCACTCCTGACCAGGCTGCGGCGGGCGGCCGACATCGATTCCGCTTTCGTCGTACGGGACTTCGCCGATCCAGCCGCCGCGGCCGCCCTGGAGGACGCCGAAGTCCTGATCACCGGCTGGGGCTGCCCCCGCCTCGGTGCGCAGACGCTGGTGGCGGCTCCCCGGCTGCGCTCGGTGCTGCACGCCGCCGGCTCCATCCGCTCCCTGGTGGGAGAGCCCTTGTGGAAACACGGGATCACCGTTTCCAGCGCCGTGGTGGGCAACGCCGTCCCGGTCGCCGAGTACACCCTCGCCGTGATCCTGCTCGCCGGGAAGGACGCGTTCACCCACCGGGAACGTTTCCGCCGCACCCACACGCGTCCCTCGACCGACGAAACGGCACCCATCGGCAACGTCGGCCGCCGGGTGGGCGTCATCGGTGCCTCACGCGTGGGCCGCCGGCTGCTCGAGCTGATGCGGCCCCACGAGTTCGAGGTCCTCCTGCACGACCCGTACATCGACTCCGCTGACGCAGCTGAACTGGGAGCCCGGCTGCTTCCGTTGGAAGACCTGTTGAGACACAGCGACATCGTCAGCCTGCATGCGCCCGACATCCCGGAAACCCGTCACATGCTCGACCGCAACCGGCTCGCCCTGGTCCGCGACGGCGGCGTACTGATCAACACCTCGCGCGGCGCGCTGATCGACCACGCCGCCCTCACCGACGAACTGGTCTCCGGACGGCTGCACGCGGTCCTCGACGTCACCGAACCCGAGCCGCTACCCGCCGACTCCCCGCTCTACCGGCTCCCCAACGTGTTCCTCACCCCCCACATCGCGGGTTCCCTCGGCAATGAACTGGAGCGCCTCGGCCGCATCGTCGTCGGAGAGCTGGAACGGCTGGCCGCCGGACTTCCCCTTGCCCACGAGGTACGTCACGCGGACCTGACGCAGGTCGCCTGACCCCGGTCGAACGGACCCCTGTGGAACACCCGCGCTGCACGGTTGACCTGGTATTTCCTTCCGTGACCAGCGCAAGCCGACGGCGGCCGGGAGGCAGGGTCCAGGCCCCCTGCCACCTCCTTCACCCATCCGCTTTCGAGGGTTATCCACAGGCCCCCCGCCGGAGGAGAACGACGGGATACGGTTCCCGCACCGGTGCGGGCAGAGCACCGGTACGACCCCTGAGCGGGACATGAGGCAAAGGAGCCATCACGGTGACTCAGCGCAAGACGGCCGGCGAAACCGGCCGGGCGACCATAAGGGATGTGGCGGAGCGCGCGGGCGTCTCCGTGGCGAGTGTCTCGCGGGTACTGTCGGGCAACTATCCGGTCTCGGACGAGTTGCGCCGCCGCGTGATGAAGGTGGTCCGCGACCTGGACTACGTCACCAACGCGCATGCCCGTTCCCTGGCCGGGGGCGGCACGCCTACGGTCGCGATACTGATGAACAACATCACGGGTGCCGCTTTCGCACATGTTGCCAAGGGCGTCGAGGGCGCAGCGACCCTGCGCGGTTGGCTGTCACTCGTCGGCACCACGGGGAACGATCCCGAACGCGAACTCACGCTGGTCAACCTCATGCGCCAGCAGGGGGTCGCCGCGGTGGTCCTGCTCGGCGGGGCCTACGACTTCGACGAGTACCAGCTCCGCATGGCCCGCTTCGCGCGTTCCCTCGATGCGGCGGGTTCCCACCTCGTCCTGGTCGGCCGGCCGCCCCTGGAGGGCGATGTGCCGGCCACGACGGTCGATTACGACAACGAGTCCGGCGCGTACGCCATGGCCAGCCACCTGCTCTCGGCGGGCCACCGGCGGGTGCTCGTCCTTCCAGGTCCTGCCGAACTCACCACCGCTCAGGGCAGGTTGCGGGGCGCACGCCGGGCCTTCGAGGCGTACGGAGTGCCGTTCGACCCGGGTCTGGTGCGGCACGGTCCGTACGACGATGAGCACGGGTACGCGGCCGTCGAGGCGGCGCTGCACGACACACCGGACTTCACGGCCGTCCTCGCGGGCACCGACATCGTCGCCGCGGGGGCCTTCCAAGCGCTGCGAGTGGCGGGCCTGCGGGTTCCGGACGACGTGTCGGTCGTCGGCTACGACGACATTCCGCTGGCCACTCAGCTCACTCCTCAACTGACCACCGTGCACGTGCCGTACGAGGAGATGGGGAGGGTCGCCCTGCGTGCGGTGGCGGAGCGGCGGCGCGCGGGGGCCGCCGCCGGCGTTCGGCGCAAGGCAGGCACCGGGGACAGCGAGCACCTGGTACTGGGCACCCATGTCGTCGTGCGGAACTCGGTGCGCCCGCCGAAGACCGCTTCGGTGAGCACTCGCCGACGCCGGTGACCTAAGTGTCGAAACCGGTTTCCCCGTTGCGATACCCGCCGCTGCAACTTTTCCCTGCACGCCCCTTGATTAGGCCGGAGTTCTCGGCCTAACGTCCACAGCAACCGGTTACTACACCTTCCGCAAAGCGCCAGCGACAACCGGTTGCTCAACGCGTCCACGCCTGGCCCGCCTCCCTGTCGCCCGCGAACCGCTCTCGCCAACGAGCCGTGCAGGTCGGCGAGGCCGCACAGCCACCGTTCCCGGTCGGTACCGAGCCGCCGTTCTCTCGTTCCGAGACGCCTACTCTCCGAAGGATCACGGTCAGATGAACTCCACCAGCTCCCGGACAAGGTTCACCCGCGCCGCCGTGGCAGGCATCGCCCTGACAGGGCTGCTCTCCGCCTGCGGCGGGTCGGGCGACGGGGACCCCTCGGCGTCCGGCCCGGTCACGCTGCCCTTCTGGGGCTGGGCCAACGGCCAGGACGCGGTCGTCGAGGCGTTCAACGCCTCTCACCAGGACATACAGCTCAAGTACACCAAGGTCACCGACCAGTTGACGATGCAGAAGCAGCTCACCAACGCGGTCAAGGCCAAAGACGCGCCCTGCTTGATCCAGAACACTGCCGAGTACGTGACCAGTTGGGTCTCGCAGGGAGCGCTCGCCGACATCACGCAGTACGTCGGGCCGAGCAAGGACAAGTTCAACCCGGGCTCGTGGGCGGGTAGCCAGGTACAGGGCAGGGTGTACGGCGTTCCCACCAGTTCCTCACCCAACTTCACGATCTACCGCAGCGACGTCTTCGAGAAGTACGGCCTCGAAGCTCCCGCAACCTGGGACGACTTCATCGCCGTCGGCAAGGAACTCAACAAACACGGTGTCAAGATCACCAACTTCGCGGGGGAGGACCCGAGCACCCTGGAAGTGCTCGCCATGCAGGCCGGCGCCCACTGGTACAGCATCGACGGCAACGCCTGGAAGGTGGATTTCCAGGACGCGGGCACCCTCAAGGCCGCGAAGGTGATCCAGGACATCATCGACACCGACCTCAACTCCACGCTCTCCTTCGCCGACTACGCGGCAGTGCAGCGCAACTACGACGAGGGCGGTACCGTCACCCGGCAGATCTCCACCTGGCAGATGGCCGGCATGGTACAGAACTTCACCAAGTCCTACGGCAAGTGGGCGCTCTCCCCCTGGCCGGCCTTCACCGGTGAAGCGCCCAAGACCCCGGCCGGCACCAATCTGACGGGCAGCGTGACACTGGTGAGCAAGCAGTGCGCGCACCCCAAGCAGGCGGCCGAGGCCGCGCTGTGGATGTCCACCGACCCGGCCGCGGTGAAGACGATGGCAAGCCCGGAAACCGGTAACGGTGTGATGCCGGCCCTGGCCGACAGTGATGCCTACGTCGCCGAGTCGATCCCCGAGAAACTGCTCGGCAGCGATTACCAGCCCGCCCAGCAGGTGGTGAGGGACAGCCTGGGAACCGTCACCACCGACTGGACGTTCGGCCCGAACTGGACCGCAATGTTCACGGAACTGCAGTCCGGCTGGGCCAAGGTCGTCAGCAAGGAACAGAAGGTCACCGAGCTGCTGGCGCACATGCAGAAGTGGACCGTGGACGACCTGAAGTCCCGCGGCATCGACGCCAAGGGCTGAGGAAGCGCAGATGATCCGCTCCCAGCGCTGGAAGGGGGCCGCGTTCACGGTTCCCTTCCAACTCGGCTTCGTCTTCCTCTACCTGGTCCCGATCGGCTACGCCGTGTACCAGTCGCTCTTCCGTGCACAGCAGTCCGGACTCGGCCTCGGCGGTGCGACGGAGGAGTTCTCGGGCCTCGCCAATTACCGTCAGGGACTGACCGATACGGACTTCCTCGGCTCTGTCCTGCGAGTGGTGCTGTTCGCCTGCGTACAGATTCCGGTGATGCTGTTCGTCAGCCTGGTGCTGGCGCTGCTCCTGGACGCGCTGACCTCGCGGGTGGCCGGCCGGTTCCGGATCGTGCTGTTGGTGCCGTACATGATCCCCGGTGTGGTCGCGGCCATCGTGTGGATCAACCTCTACAGCCCGGACGTCGGCCCGCTCACGTCCGTCGGGCGGGCGCTCGGGTCCGAGTGGAACTTCTTCTCGCCGTCGATGGTGTGGCCCTCGATCGGCAACCTGCTCACCTGGCACGGCATCGGCTACAACATGGTGATCATCTACGCGGCGCTCCAGGCCGTACCGCGTGAACTGTTCGAGGCCGCGCGGCTGGACGGCGCCTCGGAGACGCGGATCGCGCGGAGCGTCAAAGTCCCTTATGTGCGAGGGGCATTGGTCCTCACAGCGCTGCTCTCCATCATTCAGATGCTGCAGATCTTCAACGAGCCCGCGCTGTTCCGGAACGTCACTCCGCAGACGGTGGACGACAGCTTCACCCCCATCATGATCATCTACAACCAGGCGTTCAACGCCGGCAACTACCACTACGCGGCAGCCCTGTCGGTACTCCTGGCACTGATCCTCGGCATCGCTTCCTTCCTCTTCTACCGGTTGACCTCGAAGGAGGCGGACCGATGACGATCACCGAGGCCCGCACCAAGGGCCCCTCCACCCGGGCGGTCCGCCGCCGCACGCACCCGGACCCCGGCTCACGTTCCCGAGGTGGCCACAGGTTCCTCCTTTTCGGACTGACTCTGGCAAGCGCTTACAGCCTGTTTCCGGTGTGGTGGCTCATCGTGGCCGCCACCAAGGACCGCACCGGGCTCTACCAGAGCAACGGCCTGTGGTTCTCCGGCTGGCACCTGTGGGACAACCTGCACCAGCTGTTCACCTACGAGGACGGCATCTTCCTGCGCTGGACGGCCAACTCCCTGCTGTACGCGGGGATCGGCTCGCTCGGCGGCACGCTGATCGCGCTTGCCACGGGCTATGGCCTGGCGCGGTTCGAGTTTCCTGGCCGTGGCATCGTTTTCGCGTGTGTGGTCGGCTCGTTCCTGATCCCGATCGCCCTGCTGACGCTCCCCCTGTATCTGCTGTTCTCGGAGATCGGCCTGGTCGACACGCCCTGGGCGATGCTGATCCCCTGCCTGATCAATCCGTTCAGCGTGTACCTGGCCAAGGTCTACACGGAGGCGACGGTCCCCTTCGAGCTCCTGGAGGCGGCCCGCCTGGACGGCGCCGGCGAACTACGGATCTTCGTCAGTATCGTGCTGCGGATGATGACGACGGGGGGCGCCACCGTCTTCCTGCTGGCCTTCGTCAACACCTGGAACTCGTTCTTCCTGCCGCTGACGGTACTGCGCGGCGAGAAGAACTGGACGCTCAACATCGGCCTGTACAACTGGAGCGGCAAGCGACTGGAGTCCGGCGTCGATCTGACGAGCCTCGTCCTGACCGGCGCTCTGCTGTCCATAGTCCCCATGGCGATCATGATGGTGGCGATGCGCCGCTACTGGCGTACCGGCGTGACACTGGGCGCACTCAAGTGAGGTCAGCTCGCCGGCCTGCGACAACGGCTCTGCTCAAAGGCTGTTCACTCGATGACCGCCACGGCCTCCATCTCGACCAGGTGCTCGGGTACGTCCAGTGCGGCGACGCCGAGCAGGGTGCCCGGCGGCACCGGTGTGATGCCCAGCTCGGCGAACGCCCGCGCGGCGCCCTCGACGAACAGGGGCATCTTGTCGGGGGTCCAGTCGACGACGTAGACGGTCAGTTTCGCAACGTCGTCGAAGGAGGCGCCGGCACCGGCGAGGGCGGTGGCGATGTTGAGGTAGCACCGTTCGACCTGGGTGGCGAGGTCGCCTTCGCCGACGGTGATCCCGTCGGCGTCCCAGGCGACCTGCCCGGCGACGAAGACCTGCTTCGAGCCGGTCGCGATCGACACCTGCCGGTATGCGTCGATCTCCGGGAGACCACTGGGGTTCAGCAAGGTGATGGCCATACTGTCCGTCTCTTTCCTGAGCGGTTGTGAGCATTCGTGGGGAGGCGTGCCCGCAGAGGGTTCGGGTCCGGTAGGCGGTTCGTACGGGCTTTCCACGCGCCCCGCACGGGCTCGCCGTGGTCACTTGTGGTTACTCAGGAACCGTAGGAGAGTGTTGGCCGACATGGAAGAACGCACTTTTCGGTGACTGGGGAACCAGATGGTGACCAAGCAGTTCAAGGGATCACCCGAGGACGCGGACCTGACGCGCGCGGACTCCCTCGCGCGGGAGATCTTCTCGGACATCGCCAACAAGTGGGCGCTCCTGATCACCGAGGTGCTCGGGGATCGGACACTGCGTTTCAGCGAGCTGCGCGACGGGATCGAGGGCATCAGCCACAAGATGCTCACCCAGAACCTGCGCATGCTCGAGCGCAACGGCCTCGTCGAGCGAACCGTCTATCCCACGGTGCCACCACGGGTCGAGTACACCCTGACCGACCCGGGTCACGCGCTGCGGGTCACGATCGACGGACTGTGCAACTGGACGCACCAGCACCTCGGTCATATCGAGGACTCACGCCGGCGCTTCGAGGCGACCTGACGGCAAAGATGGCGAAAGCGATTTCCGACACGGCAGCGGCCGCGGCCCCGACTCCGAGCCTCGCACAGACCCAACCGGCGTCACCCCGCCCTGCCGCCTCACCCCCAGTCGCCCGAGTCGTCCAACAGCCGGGCCGCGGTGATCCTCCCAGCGGCAGCCCCATGACCACGCACCGGAGCGCGCACTGCCGTCCTCGCACGCGCAACCGTTTCCTACGTCTTCACGCCGAGCCGAGGTGCCCCTTAGGATAGCAAGCGCTTTCTGCGAGCCGTCGGGTCGGATCGGCTCCGAAAGGGCGGTGGTCGAACTTTCGCTGGCCCTCGGGCGGGCCGGAGAGGTGGTTCCCGATGGTCCGCACGGGCAGTGCGAGCATGGCGGCCGGGCCGACCCTTGCGGTCGTGGCCCGTGAGGCGGGCGTGTCCGTGCCCACCGCCTCTAAGGTGGTCAACGGACGCGAGGATGTGGCTCCCGAGACCCGACGCCGTGTCACCGAGGCGCTGGACCGGCTCGGTTACGTGCGCAGACCCCGCTTCGACCCGGCAAAGCCGCCCCGGCTGGTCGATCTCGTCGTGCACTCCCTGGCGAGTTCCCGGACGGGCGCGGTACTGCACGGCGTGGAGGAGGCAGCGCACGACGCGGGCCTGGACGTGGTCGTGTCGGCCGCCCTGTCCCGTACCCGCGCGGGCCGTCCGCAGCGTGAATGGCTGGACAAACTCACCGCCCGCGGCTCGGCCGGCGTGCTGTTCAACCTGGCCGAGCTGACGGAGACCCACTACCTGTGGCTGCAGCAGCACCGGATCCCGTACGTGATGATCGACCCGGTGGTGGAACCGCCGCCGGGCGTCGTGTCGGTGGGCGCGGCGAACTGGCAGGGCGGGGTGACGGCGACCGAGCATCTGCTGACCCTCGGCCACGAACGGATCGCGGTGATCGCCGGAACGCGCCGCAGGATGTGCAGCACCGCTCGCGTGGCCGGTTACCGTTCCGCCCTGGCCTCGGCCGGTGTCGGTCACCGCCCGGAGTACATCCGTCACGGCGGCTTCGACGAGTCCGTGGCCCGTCACCGCATGCGCGAACTCCTCGACCTGCCCGAGCCACCGACGGCCGTGTTCGTGTGCTCCGACCGTATGGCGCTGGGCGTCTACGAGGCCTTGGCGGAACGGGGGTTGAGGGTTCCCGACGACATCAGCGTCGTCGGATTCGACGATCTGCCCGAGTCCCGCTGGAGCACTCCCGCCCTGACGACCGTCCGCCAACCGCTGGCCGAGATGGCGGCGACGGCACTCCGTCTGCTGGTACGCATGATGGACGGGGAACGCCCGGAGGGAACGCGCACAGAGCTGTCCACGCGGTTGGTGGAGCGCGCGAGCACCGCGCCGCCGGGGCGTTGACGCGCACAGCGCCCAAGGTTCACCCTCGATCCGCCTGGGCCGCGACCCGTCGGCCTCACCTCACATGCACGGCGTGCGCCAGCAGCGTCAGGCCGACGAGGATCATCAGGCAGGCGGAGAGTCCGGCCGGCAGCGCGAGTCCTGTCTCGCCGTCCGGGTCGCCCACACCGCCGGGAGTCGGCTCGGTGCCCGGCCGGTCCAGTGCCCCGCGCACCTCGGCCAGCACGAGGAAGGCGGCGGTCGGCAGAACGACGCCCAGAGGGACGCCGTAGGGACGGGGCCGCCGCGTGGTACGGGCACTCGCCGTTTTCCGAAAACCGCGTCCATACGGTTGCGGCGAGCAAGGACGCCGGGACGGTGAGGAGTTGTCCGGCGACCAGACCCGTCTGCACGGACAGACACAGATGGTCGGTCCCGTCCCCTCGGGGGTCGAGGAAGAGGGGGCCAACGCCTCCCGAGCAGGCCGACGGCCAGGGTACGGAGCAGGGTCATGCCGGTCAGGAAGCCGCGGACGAGCCCTCGGTTCACCCCCGGGCGCTCTCCGGCACGGATCGCAGCCGCGCGAGGTTGCCCTCCAGCAGCCGGGTGGCTGTCCTCACGCCGACGCCGCCGGTGGCGTCCGCCTCGGGCAGACGGCCGTCCGCACGTTTCAGGTCGGTCAACGCAGAGTGCACGGCCCGGTGGGCGGCGAACAGACACGGTGTGCTGTAGATCGCGATGTCGACGCCCAGGTCGGTGAGTTCGGCGAGGGACAGGCTCGGGGACTTGCCGCCGGCGATCTGGTTGAACAGCAACGGCTTGTCGCCGACGACGCCCCGGATGCGGCGGATCCAGTCCACGCTGCGTACCCCGTCGACCAGGACGACGTCCGCGTCGGTGGCGGCGAGGGCCTCGGCCCGGTGCAGGATGTCGGCCTCGTCGGTGGCGTCCGTGCGCGCCACGACGACCATGTCGCGGCGGGTGGCGAGGACCATGTCCAGCTTGGTGAGGTAGTCGGCGAGCGGCAGCACCTGCTTGCCGTCGGCGTGCCCACAGCGGCGGGGCCGCTTCTGGTCCTCGAGGATCACACCGGACGCCCCAATCCGCTCCAGGCCCTCCACCACATGACAGGCGACCTCGGGATCGACGTATCCGTCGTCGATGTCGACCAGCAGGTGGTGTCCCGGGAAGGCGCCCCGCAGCCGCTGGACGAACGCCATCATGTCCGGCCAGGCAATGAAACCGATGTCGGGCAGCCCGTAGTAGGAGGCCGCGAAGCCGAAGCCGGAGACGAACATCGCGTCGTAGTGCTGGGCCGTGATGGACGCCGAGTACATGTCGTACACGCCGATCAGCGGCGTCGTGCCCGGTGCGGTGATCCGCTCGCGCAGCTTGGTCCCGTAAGTCAACGTCCGGCTCCTCCTGCTGTGGCATAACCCGGACATGAGGATCTCCGCGGCCGGGTGCGTGCGCTCGCCCACGCGGGCCTCACTCACCCTGATGGCGCAAGCCGTTCACCGCAGAAACGTCACTTGCCGGGTTACCGCACGCACTGTGCCGAGTTGCCGCAGGCAGTGCTGAGCGTGCTCGCTGAACGCGTTTTCGGTGGCGTTCCGCTGAAGGCGTTTGCTGAAGCGTTTACCGAAGACGTCCATGCAACGCGTACGAAGGCGTTTACCGAACGTGTCCGGGCCTCACCGAGCGCCTCAGACGACCACCCCTGCCGCCCACCCGATTCCGCCGCCCAGATGTGCCACGAACTCGGGATCCCGGTAGGCCTCGCAGGAGTGGCCGAGGCCGGTGTAGAAGACACGCCCGGCGCCCTGTTCGCGGCACCAGACGAGCGGGTGGTCCGGGCCCATCCGTCCGCCGTCGTAGGAGGACTCGTCGGCGGTGACCAGCACCCGGACGCGGTCTCGTCCCCGGTCCTGGCCTGGGTCTCGGCCTGGACCTTGGTCCAGGTCCTGGCTCTTGCCCTGGCCCTGGCCCTGGTCACGAGGGTTGGTGCGGAAGTCGTACCACTCGTCGGTGAAGTCCCAGACGGCCGGCAGGTGGCGGGTCGCCGGGTGGTCTCGGTCCTCGACGAGTGCCTTGCCGGGCTGCAGGGCGGGGTGGCGGGCGAAGCGGGCGCCGAGGAGTTCGCCGTAGTACGGCCAGTCGTACTCGGTGCAGGCCGCCGCGTGCACTCCTGCGAAACCGCCGCCCGAGTCGACGTACCGGGCGAGCCGTTCCCTCCCGGCCGGGGTCAGCACCTCACCGCTCGTCGAGAGGAAGACCACGGCCGCGTATCCGTCCAGCCCGGCTTCCAGGGCCGACGGGTCCTCGGTGTGGTCGACGGCGTACTTCCCCAGTGCCCGTACGGCCGTAACCGCGTCCGGGATGGAGTCGTGCCGGTAGTCGGTGGTGCGGGTGTAGACGAGCAGACGTGCGGTCATGCCACCGACTTTATGCGGGCGTGGCTGTACGTCCCGGGGAATCGGTGGTGGAGGCAGTTTCGAGCGCACTCGCCCGGAGGCAGGGCGGGCGAACGGCCACAGCCGCCACCCGTGCTGTACACAACCGGTTCCAGCGCCTTTCCATGAGCGGTTGCCTCAGCCACCCTGGTCTACGTCGTTGTCCGGGGCCCCGTCGCCGGCCGGCGGCAGGTCACCGCGCTCGACCGGCTCGCCGCCCGCCGGCGCGGACGGCAGGAGGGTGTCGAGTTCGTCGGCGGACGGACGGTGGAGGTGGTCGGCGGCCTCGCGCAGGACGTCACGAGGGACGTTCGTGCCGCCGACGCGGATGACGAAGTCCTTCTTCGGGACGGCGTACTCGGCCCACTGCCCGGAACTGCGGTACCAGGCGTCCCCGTCACGAGCGCAGGTGACGGGTGCCGCGGAGGACTCGGCACCGGGTTGCTGTTCGCACGTGGCCTCGGTCATCGTCCCTCGGTCGACGGTGAGTTGGACCTGGGTCCCCTTCTGCCGGGAGACGTAGGTGGCGGAGAAGCCTTCGTCGCCGTACACACCGACGGACTGCTGGGCGAGGGTGTGGCCGGGGGCGTCGGTGGCGTACACCAGCTCCGGGGATATGCCCAACGCGCCAGCCCGCGAGGCCAGTTCAACAGGGTCCGCCTCGTCGGCGCGCTCGCTGCCGCAGCCGGTGAGCAGCACGGGTCCCAGCAGCAGCGCGGGGAGAAGACGTACGGTACGGATCATGCCGTCATCCTGCCGCACGGGTGCTCCAAAGGTCACAGTGATTTCGGGGCCGGGCACGTAGTCTCGCGCGGCATGAACACCATTCCGGCAGGGCTCGACCACCTCGTCCTCGCGACTCGCGATCTGGCGGCCACGGTCGCCGAGTTCACCCGGCGTACTGGAGTGGCCCCGGCTCCGGGCGGCGTGCACGTCGGATCCGGGACCCGCAACTACCTTGTAGGGCTGGGCGGTCGTGCCTATCTCGAGATCATCGGCCCGGATCCCGAGCAGTCGGCGCCGACGGGTTCCCGGATCTTCGGGACGCACGGACTCGACTCACCGAGGACCATCACCTGGGCGATCAGCCCGCCCGACCTGGACGCGGCGGTCGCAAGCGTCCGCGCGCGGGGCTACGACCCCGGGGACGTGCGGAGGATGAACCGGCGGCGCCCGGACGGCACCCTGCTGGAGTGGCGGTTGACGGACGGGGGAACCCCGCATCCGTCCGGCCTGGTCCCTTTCCTCATCGACTGGGGCGGGACGCCCCACCCGTCGGCGTCGGGCCTGCCGGTCACGCCCATGCTGGAGCTGACGGCCACTGCTGCGGACCCCGGCGAGGTCCGCGCCCTGCTGACCGCGCTGGGCACCGACCTCGCGGTCTCAGAGGGCCCGGCGGGCTTCTCGTACACGCTGGACACGCCGAACGGCCCGGTCGTCTTCACCTGACGGACAACGCCGGACGGACAACGCCGGACGGACAACGCCGGACGGGCAACACCTGACGGGCAACACCTGACGGACAACGCTTGACCGACAGCACCGGACGAACCGACCTGGCGACAGAACCTGACGGAAAACCCCTGGAACAACAGCGTGTCCGTTTCTTTCAAGACCCCTCGGGCGGTCCTGGCTACGGTGGCCGTATGAGTCCACGATTCGATGCCATCGGCCTGGTCGTCTCCGACATGGCCGCCTCCGTCACGTTCTACCGTCGGCTCGGCTTCGCGTTCCCCGAGGGCGCCGAGCGCGAGCCGCACGCCGAGGCCGCTCTGCCGGGTGGGCTGCGGCTGCTGCTGGACACCGAGGAGACCGTCCGGTCCTTCCATCCCGACTGGCAGGGCCCGTCCGGGGGCGGCCGGCACTCCCTCGCGCTGCGCTGTAACGACGCGGCCGAGGTCGACGGGGTGTACGCGGAGCTGGTGGGCGCCGGGTACATGGGCGAGCTGAAGCCGTGGGACGCCTTCTGGGGTCAGCGGTATGCCATCGTGCAGGATCCGGACGGTCATGGAGTCGACCTGTTCGCACCCCTGGCCTAGTCCCCGCTCCCTACCCCGCCCGGCTTCTCCCGGACCCCTGACTGCTAGCCCCGCCGGCCCAACAGCTCCGTCAGCGTCGTACCGCTCAACTCGCGTACGTCACGGGCCAAATGGGCCTGGTCGGCGTAACCGGCGCGGGCCGCGGTGTCCGCGTACGGCAGGCCTCGGCGGGCCAGGGCCAGTGCGCGTTGAAGGCGCAGGATGCGGGCCAGCGTCTTGGGACCGTAGCCGAAGGCGTGCAGTGAGCGGCGGTGCAGCTGGCGGGCTCCGAGGCCGAGTTCCGCCGCGGTCGCGGCGATCGGGCGGCCCGTTGCGAGAGCGGTTACCAGTCGGCGCAGTCCGGCGTCGGGCGCAGTCGTCCGCTGCAGCGCCAGTTCCTCCAGCGCGGTCGCCGGGTGGGTCGCGGCCTCGATCCCCGCACGCAGTCGCCGTACCTCCGCGACGGGCCACAGATCGGTCAACTCCACGCGGCGATCGCGCAGTTCATGGGCGGGTACGCCGAGGAGGGCGGGCGCGGTGCCGGGGTAGAGCCGCAGACCCGCCCAGGCCGCGGCCGGACCGTCGGGAAGGTACGCCCGGGTGTCCGGGCCGGCCACGAGGAGCCTGCCCTCGTTCCACAACAGGTCCATGCAGCCGTCGGGCAGCACCGGATGTGGGTCGCCGCCCGTCGGGGTGTTGGTCCACACCACCGCACCGGCGAGCCGGGAGGGCCGTTCCTCGTACACAAGGCCCAGGCTACGCGCCGTCCCCCACCGGGAGACCGGCGCCCGCCCGGCCCCGATGCTCCTGCGGGCTCACCCCGTACACCCGCTTGAAGGCGCTGGACAGGGCGAAAGCGCTTCCGTAACCCACCTGGCGGGCGATCGCGCCGATCGTCTCGTCGGTGTCGCGCAGGAGGTCCGCGGCGAGGGCGAGGCGCCAGCCGGTGAGGTGGGTCATCGGGGGTTCGCCCACCAGCTCGGTGAAGCGACGGGCCATGCCGGCCCGGGAGACGCCCGCCTTCACGGCGAGGGACGCGACCGTCCACGGGTGGGCCGGGTCGTCCTGGACGAGGCGCAGCACCCGGCCCACGACGGGGTCCGCCATGGCCCGGTACCAGGCGGGCGGCTCCGCCTCCGGCCGGGAGAACCAGGCTCGCAGCGCGGCGATGACCAGCAGGTCCAGCAGCCGGTCCAGTACCACCTCCTGGCCGGGTTCATCGCGGCCGATCTCCTCCATGAGGAGCGGGGTGAGCGGGCACGGCCACTCGTCGGACGTGAGGGACAACAGGGGCGGCAGTGCGTCCAGCAGCCGGCCGCTGATCTCGCCGTCCATCATGTACGTCCCGATCAGCACCAGGGTGGAGCCGTCCAGACGGTCGCCCCAGGCGCGGACGCCCAGATCCATGGAGCCGTTGAGGGCCCTCCCGTCGGGGTAGGCGCACTGTCCCTCGGGGAGGATCAGCGCCTGCGGGGCCGTGGCGGGGTCGTCGGCGCAGGTGTAGGGGCCGGGGCCGCGGGCGATGGCCAGGTCGCCCGCGGTGAGCCGGACCCGCTCGCCCTCGTCGGGGACGACCCAGCCCTCACCGCGCACCATGAGCATCACCGTCAGCGGGGCCCGGTCCTCGACCCGTACCGCCCACGGTGGGTCGAAGCACGCGCGGATCATGAGGGCGCCACGCGCACGCGGACCCTCCAGCAGGCCCGCGAGGGGGTCTCCCCGTGTGAGCCCGTTCGAGCGTGGGTGAGCGTCCATGCGGCCAGCGTAGACGCGTGCTTATGGGAATGAGCCGTTCAGCGATGGGCCCGTGCGGCGTGCGGCAGTTGACTGAAGGCATGACACAGAACACGGCCGAAGACACGGCACAGGACACGGCGACCGACCCGAACCAGAACGCGAACCCCAGCGCGACCCCCGGCACAGCGACGAACACGTGGGACACGTCTGCCACTTCGGACGCGGCTGGCATGACGGTGGTGGTGACCGGCGCGACCGGTCGTACGGGCGGACGCGTGGCGTCGGCCGCGCGGGCGGCCGGGCTCACGGTGCGGCCGGCCTCGCGGGCAACCGGTTTCGACTGGCGGGACCGGTCGACGTGGGCCGGGACACTGCGTGGCGCGGAAGCGGCTTACCTGGCGTTTCCCACCGACGTCGGCTCGCCGGAGGCGACCCGGGCGGTCGGGGAGATCGCACGGGAAGCGGTTGCACTCGGCGTGCGCCGGTTGGTGCTGCTCTCCGCACGCGGTGAGGAGCGTGCGCGGCCGACCGAGCAGGCGCTGCGGGAGTCGGGCGCCGACTGGACGATCGTGCAGGCCTCGTGGTTCTCACAGAACTTCAGCGAGGGTCCGCTGGTGGAGGAGCTGCGGCTGAGCGGCGGGCTGGTGTTCCCGGCCGCCGCGGAGGTGCGGGAGCCCTTCATCGACGTACGGGACATCGCGGACGTGGTGGTGGCGGCGCTGACCTCGGGGGACCGGTATGTGCGGCGGGAGATCGACGTGACCGGCCCGCGGCTGGTGGCGTGGGGCGAGGCGGTGGCGGAGATCGCCGCGGCGGCCGGGCGGGAGCTGGCGTACCGGGCCGTGCCGACGCGGGAGTACCGGGAGCACCTGGTCGGGTTCGGGGTCCCGGGTGAGGAGGCCGACTTCCTGGTCGAGCTGTTCGAGGAGATGCTGGACGGGCACAACGCGCAGCTGACGGACGGCGTACGGCAGGTTCTGGGCCGGGAGCCGCGCGACTTCGCCGAGTTCGCGAAGGAGGCCGCGGCGGCGGGCACCTGGGGGTGACACCACCCCCGTGGAGGGGACTCCCCACGGCACCAACACCGCCTTCGCCGGCCCGCCGACCTCGCTGGCACCACCGGCCTCGCCAGGCTCTCCGCCCGGCGTTCGGCCCACGGGGCGGGCCCTTCACACTCAGGCCCCCTCCGGGCGCTTCGCCGCAGGGGCCGGGCCCCGCTCGTCCCTGCCCGCTCACCTCTCGAAAGCGGTTCCCTTCCCCCT
>NZ_JARGEF010000013.1:0-66764 GCF_033794725.1 Streptomyces sp. ID05-39B
GCCGTTTACGGGGTATGTCCGGTGGGCGCGGGGTGCCAGGAGGTGGCGGCCCTGCAGCCACCTCCTGGCACCCCGCGCCCACCGGACATACCCCGTAACCGGCTGCGGGCCCCAGCCGGGGCCCGCCCTCACCCCAACCCGAAACAACCACTCGGAGAAACCCGTAACTCCCCGCACACCCCCGCCGATGAACCGGCGCCTCAGCCCCCGCTTGGCGACCGCAGTGTTCCGCCGCTACCTGCGCGCCTGCATCCCAGCAGGTCCCGACCCCACCTGTCTCATGGCCGGTGCGCGCCCCGAGGCCGCCCTGAGTGAAGCCCGCCGGACGACCCGCCCGTAATCCCGATCTACCGCCTGGAGGAGCATGCCGCACCCGACCCAGAACACCGCCCGACTGACCGCCGAGATCACCCAGCGGCTCGCGTACCTTTCCACCGATCTGCACCAGCTGCCTGCCGACGAAGCCGTCCAGGTCATCGCACGCATCCTCAACCCGGATGACGGCATCCTCGGCGCTTTCACCCAGCTCGTAGAAGCCGGCTCACGCCTTGCCCAGCACCAAGCCGAACGCGGTGCGCTGCCGGCAGAAGTGTGGCTGTCCCTGGGCCGGGCCGCGAACGAGCTGTACAGCATCGGCCTGGACCTGGATGACCACAAGGACACCCTCGTCCAGTTCGGCACACGGACGGGCCTGGCAGCGAGCAAGCCCCCTGCCCCGGCCCCGCTGGTCGCCCGGCGGCGCCGTTGAGGAAGACACAGTGGCAGGGCTGGGGGCCGGGCGAGCAGGCCGAGCAGCACTACCTCCTCGAGCCCCGGGCGCTGGCCGGCGGAGGCGACATCCGTCACGTCTCGGAGTTCCTGCGTGCCTCCGGCTGGCAGGACAAGTCCAAGAAGGGCGGCCCTCTGGTCATGGAGAGCCCCGACCGTGCGGTCCGTCTCTCCTACGACCCCTACACCCAGCCCGGCGGCTGGACCATCCGCAGCACGGCACACGGCAATCAGGCCGAGTGGTGGGCGGTGATCGGCCGGCAGGCGCCGGTGGAGATCGTCGCTGGACTGACCGACGCTCTCACCCGCTCCCGCTCCGCGCACGCCCCCAACGTGTGGGCGCCCCTGCAAGAGCAGCACTGGCACACGCAGTTCGAGGGCCGGAACTACACGGCGGCCAGCCCCGACGGTACGGCGTGGATGCACTTCCGCCAGGACGGTGACGGCAACGCCCTGTGGTGGTCGGGTGCCAGGGACGAGCGCGGCAACGGCTGGACCGCCCAGTTCGCTCCCAGCACCCCCATGCACCTCGTCCAAGCCTTCTCCACCGCGCTGGCCTCTCCCGAGCCGGTGATGCGCCCCCGCGGACGCGTCCCGCACAGCACGAAGATCCGGACCACCTCCGTGTCCGTCCTTCCCTCCCAGCTCGGCGCCTGGCAGCAGGCCCGCATCGCCGCCGCCCGCGCCGCAACCTGGGCCCGCAACTCCGTCCGCAGCCCACGCCCCCGCGCCACTCCCCGACCCCACGCCGGTGCCGGCGCCTTCGGCGCCCGCCGCTGACCCGCACCACCAAGGAATTCTGTGCCCGACCTCACCCCGGACAGCATCCACGCCGCCACCGAGACCCTCTCCCGCCTCACCGAATACCTACGCCAGGACCCGGACCCCGCCGAAGCCCTCGCCCTGATCGAGCCGTTGCTGGACGAGTACACCGGCCTTCCCGCCCGCCTCGCCGACGCCCTGCGTGCCCTCGCCCGCACCATGCAGACCCACCGCCCGGACACCCCGCTGGACCACAAGGTCGACCTTCTGGTCCAGGAACTGCGCAGTGCCGCCTGGGAACAGACCGACCAGCACACTCTCCACTACGTCATCGACGACCTGCGCGCCTTGTACGCCTCCTCCGAGCCGACGCGCACGGTGGGGTGCGGCTCGTGCCGGTAAGCGGACAGCAGCTCGAAGAATTCGCCAGGAGGCACGCCTGGCGCATCCCGTTCGACACCAGTCCCCGTCACCTCGCCGGCCCCGGCGACGCCCGCCATGTCACCCACGGCCTGGCCGCCGCCGGATGGAAACGCACCTCTGACCCGCTCAGCCCCGAGATCGTCCTGAGCAGCCCGGATCACCGCTACCGCCTCGACTTCGTCCCGGAGTCCGGCACGTTCGCCTGGTGGCGGCTGTGGGCCGGATCCACCGACACCGAGCCGGGCTGGACCGCCACCTTCGGCGAACTCGTGCCCGCCGAGGTCCTCGCCGGCTTCACCGACGCCCTCGTCGCCCCCGCACCCACCGAACACAGCAGCCCGCTGGATGTGGTGGACGCTGCGGGATGGCTCCTGGACACACGCGGCGCGGCCAGCTCAACGGACGCTGCCTGCCGTCTCGAACGGCGCTCCGACTCCCTCCTGTCCTGGCAGGTGGAGGTCCACGATCCCGACCGCGGGCGCCACGGCCCCCGGCTGTGGCACGCCTCCTTCGACGACCGCACGCCCGGCCACCTGGTCAACGCCTTCCTCACCGCGCTCGTTGACCCCGCCCCGCTCCAGCGCGGGATGGGCGACCGCACCGCCCATCACAGCGCCGTTCAGAGGCCCAGCCCGCTTCGGCCGGAGCAGATCGTCGAGGCACACACGGACCGTCTCAACAGCATCCGTGCCAAGGTCCGTGCCGCCCGCCGGCAGAACAGCAAACCCAGCACCTCCCCGGCGGCACCCGCCGCCGCGCGGCCGGCCGCCCGCCGCTGACCCCTCGAAAGGACAACCCCTATCTCCCACCCGCACGCTCACCGCGAGTTCCTGGACCACCTCGACGGCTACATCCACGCGGCCAAGAAGATCCTCGACGCCTGGAACGTCTACTCCGACGAGCACACCGACCTCGACGGCTGGCCGTACGACGACCACGCCTACGGGCTGCGCCAGCAACAGCGCGATGCCGACACCGCCGCAGCGTTCGAGAACCTGCGCGCAGGAGCCCAGCACCTGCTGGACACCGCCGACGCGCAACTGCCCCTGGTTCCCGCAGGCACCGCGCAGACCCGCTGGATCTACCAACTCGGCGTCCTGCGCGACGCGCTGGACCGCCTCAACACGCTGCACGAGGAATGGCTCCGTGCCCGCGAAAGTCTCCCGGCCGACGCCAGAGCCGGGACGAACGTCTTCGACGCCGCCCTTGCCGAGCACCACGCCGAGTGCTGGAGCTACCTCGACGACTGGGCTACCCACGGTCACGTCATCAGTGAGATCAACACCGCTGCCCGGCACGCGCCGTCCCCGCTGGCTCCCCCGCCCACCACGCGACCAGCCCGGGCAACTGGCCGAACCGCGGCGGCACGGAGGTGACGGTGCACGACGGCCCTTCCCAGACGGTCGACGTCGACTTCATTGCTCCACGTCACCTGGCCGGCGGCGGTGATCCCGCATGGATCACCGTCCCCCTGCACCGCGCCTGCGGCTGGAGCCACGGCCACGACCCCCTAATGCCGCGCGTCATCTCTCCAGCCCCGGCCAAAAGGCCCTCCTCCGGCTGGAACCGGACCCCGACGGCCAGTGGTGGACACTCCAGCACGCGCCCACCGAGGACCGGCCCGCCTGGTACGCGAGCTTCGGCGCCCGCACCCCCGTCGAGATCATCGCGGCTTTCACCGATGCCCTCACCGCATCTGCCGCCGATGTAGCAGACGCCTGTGACCCGCTGGCACCCCTCCACGAGGCGGGCTGGTCGCCGATGTTCCATCACAACCGGCTCGCCTCACCCGACGGCACGGTACGCGTCGACCTGCACCAGTCGAGCGGCACCTGGTGGGTGACCACCGCCCTGGGGCCATCCCAGCGTCCGGTCTGGCAGGCCCACTTCGGCGAGCGCACACCCGCGCACCTGATTACCGCGTTCACCACCGCGCTCACCGACCCGCACCCAGTAGCGCGCACCGGCACAGTGCTCAGCCTCCCGACCCGCAACCCGGACCTCGTGACCCACACCCGCCAGGAAATACCTGCCGCGCAGGTCGCCTCCGCGCTAGAGGACCGCGTCCGCCAGCTCGCCGCCCGCCACGCGGCCTCGGCGCCGCCGACCGGCGTTCCCCGACGGGCCTCCGCCGGTCCGGGCCGCACCCGCTGATTCCCCTGTCCCCGCACCGAAGCACGTAGCCCTTTGCCTCCTGCCTCCGCCAACAACTCCGACGGTTACGACATCGCCTTCCGTCTCCTGATGGGCGTCCTCGCCGTCACCGTCCCCCTGTCCCACCTCGCCTGGCTGTCCGGCAACATCACCGCCTACCTCACCGGGCACACCTGGGCGTCGTACCAGCCGACCACCGCCCTGCTCCACCCCGACCAGCTCTGGCCGACGGCCGGGAAAACGTCCCTGCTGATCGGTGCCCGCATCATCCCCGTCACCGTTCTCCTCGCACTCGGCGCAATGGCCGGACTGCTGTGGGCCCGGCACAAGAACAACGGCGGCAGCCGGAAGAAGAAGATCGCCGGGATGGCCAAACCGAAGGACATCGAGCCTCTGATGGCCAAGGCGATCACCGACAAGGCGCGCTCGCTGCGCCCGAGCCTGAAGACCGCTAAGCACATCGACGCCCGCGATACCGGCATCCTCCTCGGCAATCTCCAGGGCACCAGGCACGAGGTCCGCATGGGGTACGAGGACGTGGCCGTCGCCATCATGGCGCCGCGGTCGGGCAAGACCACCTCGCTGGCGATCCCGTCGATCCTCAACGCGCCGGGCCCGGTCCTGCTGACCTCGAACAAGGCGGCCGGCGACGCCTACACCGCCACCCTCGACGCCCGCGCAGCGGTGGGCCGGGTGTGGTCGATGGACCCGCAGCAGATCGCGCATGCCGCCCGCGAGATGTGGTGGAACCCCCTCGCCGACGCCAAGACTCTCGACGGCGCCGGCCGCCTGGCCGGTCACTTCCTCGCCGCCTCCGTGGACGCCTCCCAGCAGGGCGACTTCTGGTCCAAGGCCGGATCCAACATCCTCAGCCAGCTCTTCCTCGCCGCCGCGCTCGATGACCGGCCGATCAGGGACGTCATGCAGTGGCTGGCCTTCCCCGCCGACCGCACCCCGCTCGACATCCTGCGCGACCACGACTTCACCGCGGTCGCCGCCCAGCTCAAGGGCACCGTGGAAGGCCCGCCGGAGACCCGCGACGGCATCTACGAGACCGCCCGCCAGTACGCCGCCGCCCTCCTCAACAGCGAGATCGCCGCCTGGGTCACCCCGCAGAAGGACGTCCCCGAGTTCCGGCCCGCCGAGTTCGTCACCTCCACCGACACCCTGTACCTGCTGTCGAAGGACGGCGGCGGAGGCGCGTCGGCGCTGATCGCCGCGTGCGCGGACTCCGTGATGCGCGCCGCGACCACCCAGGCCGAGCGCGCCGGCGGCCGGCTCGACCCGCCTATGCTCGCGATCCTCGACGAGGCCGCCAACGTCTGCAAGATCAGCGATCTGCCGGACCTGTACTCCCACCTCGGCTCGCGCGGGATCATCCCGATCACGATCCTGCAGTCCTACCGCCAGGGCCAGAAGGTCTGGGGTGACGCCGGCATGGACGCCATGTGGTCGGCCGCGACAGTCAAGGTCATCGGCTCCGGTATCGATGACCCGGACTTCGCGGACAAGCTGTCCCGGCTGATCGGTGACCACGACGTCGAGACCACCTCCACCTCCACTTCCGAGTCCGGGAAGTCGACGTCCGTGTCGATGCGGCAGGAGCGGATCCTGCCCGCCGATGCGATCCGCGCCCTGCCCAAGGGCACCGCCCTCGTCTTCGCCACCGGCATGCGCGCCGCGATGCTCGACCTGCGCCCCTGGTACCTGGAGCCCGGAGCCGGCGAACTGGCCGCCGCCTCGGCCCGCGCCTCGAAGGCGATCACCGAGCGTGCCGTCGCCAAGCACGCCCCGCTCCAGTCGGATTACCGGGCGGCCGCATGAGCGAGTCCGGGCACACCTGGTGCCGGCCGGTCCCGCGAGGCCAAGGACTTCGTCCGGACCTGGCACCGGCGCCACGCGCCCCCGCCAGGACAGATCTTCACCGTCGGAGCCGACTCCCCGACCAGCACGCCGCCCGTCTGCGCTGACCCCGCCTACCTCCGCAACCTGTGATGACGACACCACCCGACCACAACCACACGCCCCTGTTCGACGTGGACGCGCCCGTGCCGCTGATGCCCGTGGAGCGGCTGCTGGCGCTCGCCGACCTGTACACCGAGCACAACGACCGGATCGACCTGCTGTTCGCCGGCCGCGCCCCTCATGATCCGGGTGCTTCCGTGTCATCCGCCCGGCGTCTGGAACGCGAGGCCCTTGCCTCCATCACAGCGGTCCGGCAGCAGCGCCTGCCTGTCATCGAACCGGTGTCCAGCGCCGTCGTACGGCTCAAGCAGATCGCTTACCTGACCAGCGGGGCCACCCGCTACCTCACCGCCGCCCAGCAAGCTCTGCCCGAGGGCGATGCGGCGCACGCACCTCCCGATTCCCGTCGGGGGCTCGGTCAGTACCTGCGACTGGCCCGCGAACTCACCGCCCTCGCTCCCGCCGCCATCGTCGAGTCCGCCACGCATATTGCCGCCAGACTTCCCGACCGGGCGCGCAGCAGCACCACTGTTCCCGGCATGGACGCCGGCCATCGCGACGCCTTGCTTGAAGTCGCCCGTGGCCACGTCATGGTCACCGGGCAGTACGGGCAACGCGGCTACGGCCACACCGTGCCGGTGGACGTCGACGTGCTGCGCCACCTGGAAACCCAGGAACTGGTGACCCGCGAGCCCGCCTCCGCACCCCCCTTCTTCCCCGGCGGGCCGCTACGCGACCGCGTCCGCCTGACATCTCTCGGTCTTTCCGTCCTCAGCACGGTCATCGATTCCCGCCTGCACATCCGCCTGTCCGCGGCCCGCCCCGTCTCCGCTCCGGCTACGGCCACCACCGCCCGCGCACGCCGCTGACAGCGCCACACGCGCGCAGCGCCTGCCTGCCGCAGCTCGTTCACGCAAGGAAGTCCCGATTCCCGCCTCGCCCAGGCTCGTCTGTATATCGCTCGGCGCCGGCGTCCAGTCCAGCGCCATGCTCGCCCTCTCCGCCAACGGCCGTCTCCCCAAGGCCGATTACGCGATCTTCGCCGACACCGGCTGGGAGCCACGCGCGGTCTACCGGCACCTCGACCGGCTGGAGAAGGAGATCGCAGCTCCCGCCGGGATACCGATCCTGCGCGTCTCCTCTGGCAACATCCGACGCGACGCCCTCGACCCGGGGCACCGCTTCGCCTCCATGCCCCTGTACATCCTCAACCAGGACGGCAAGCAGGGCATGACCCGGCGCCAGTGCACCGGCGAATACAAGATCAAGCCGATCAAACGACAAGTCCGGGAACTCCTCGGCTATCCCTACCCGCAGCGCATCCCGAAGGACATCTTCGTCGAGCAGTGGGTCGGCATCTCGACCGACGAGTTCCACCGCGCCAAGGACGCCGACGTGCGCTACATGCGCAACCGCCACCCGCTGATCGACCTGGGCTGGTCGCGCACCGACTGCGTCCGCTACCTCTCCTCACTCGGTCTTGCCCACACCCCGAAGTCCAGCTGCCTGGGCTGCCCGTTCCACGGCAACGCGCAGTGGCGGCACATCCGGGACACGAGCCCGGACGAGTGGCAGGACGTCGTGAAATTCGACGCCGCCATCCGCCAGGGCAACGCCCGCGCGAACGCCAGCGGCAACCAACTGCTCGGGCAGGCGTTCCTGCACCGCTCCCGGGTACCGCTCAGCGAGGCCCCGATCGACCACGTCACGGCTGCCGAGTGGGCCGCCCGCCAGCAACAACTCGACGACCGCACCCCCACGGACGAGGAGCTGGAGAACGGGGTGGTCGACGGCTGCTCTCCCTGGGCCTGCCGCGGAGAGGCCGACCGGGTGCAGGACGACTTCGGCCTGGCCTCGTGAGACGGATCATCCTCGACCTGTTCGCCGGCCCCGGCGGGTGGAGCCACGCCCTCACCGTCCTCGGAGCCCGCGACATCGGCCTGGAATGGGACACATGGGCCTGCAAAACCCGTGCCCGCGCTGGACAGTTGACCATCCAGACTGACGTCGCCCGCTATCCGGTATGGATCTTCTCCGGCCGCGTGCTCGGGCTGATCGCCTCCCCGCCGTGCCAGGCATGGTCGATGGCCGGCAAACGCCTCGGCCTGGTCGACCAGCCCCTCGTCCACCAGGCCGTCACCGACCTCGCCGCCGGCCGCGACACCCGCCAGCAGCTGCTCGCCGCGTGCGCCGACCCGCGCTCCCTGCTCGCGGCCGAGCCCATGCGCTACCTGCACGCCCTGAATGTGGTGGGCGAGCCGGAGTGGGTGGCCATGGAGGAGGTCCCCGACGTCCTGCCCCTGTGGAAGCAGTACGCCGCCGTGCTGCGTACCTGGGGCTTCTCCGTGTGGACCGGGATCCTCAACGCCGCCGACTACGGCGTCCCCCAGACCCGCCGCCGTGCGATCTTCCTCGCCTCCCGCGTCCGTACCGCCGAGCCCCCGCCGCCCACACACGCCCAGATCACCGAGCCCGAATCGCTGTTCGGTCCCGGCCGCGCACGGTGGGTGTCGATGGCCGAAGCCCTGGGCTGGGGCCGAACCGACGGCCCGGTGCCCACCGTGTGCGCCGGGGGCGGACCAGAAGGCGGCCCCGAACCCTTCCCCTCCGGGGCCCGCAAGACCCTCACCGACGCCCGTGCTCGCGGCACCTGGACCCCACACCCGGGCGGGGCCGCCAGACACGGCAGCCGAGCCGACCAGCCGGTCGACCGCTCAACGCAGACGAACACCGCTGAAGCGCACCGCTGGGCGTGGTCCTTGCGGAGCAACAACCAGGCCAACGCCACCGTGCGACGGGCAGACGAGCCGGCCGGCACTCTTCTTCGGACACCGCGCGAACGAATGCACCTGGGTCGCCGAACCCGCCGCGCCCGTACCCCTGAACGTCCCTGAAGGACAGACCGTGGCGGTGCCGGAGCCGATCCGGATCACCGCCCGGGAGGCGGGGGTCCTGCAGTCCTTCCCGGCGGACTACCCCTGGCAGGGCAACAAGGGCCAGCAGTTCTCCCAGATCGGCAACGCAGTCCCGCCCCGGCTGGCCGCCCACCTTCTCGCTCCACACCTGAACGTCCCGCTCAACACCGACGACTTCACTCTGGCCGCCTGATGCCCCGCACCCCTCAACCCGACGAGGACGATCCCGCCACCATCACGCCGTTGCCACCGGTCTACTACGCCGAGCAGGCCCTACTCGGCGCCCTCCTGTCCGACCCGCAGCACCTCGCTGACGTAACAGGGATCGCCCCAGAAGCGTTCTCCACCGCCGCGCACGCCGCGGTGTTCGCAGCGATCCGCGCCGTGCCCGCCCCCGCCCTGGCCGAGACCACTGACTACGCCGCCGCGTTCGCTGCACTGCGTGCGCAATCACCCTCTGGCCTGGCCGAGCGCACCGAGCACATCGCCTGGCTCGGCAAGGTGCTCACCACTGCCCGCCAGCAGGCACGCGGACTGACCGCCGCACACTTGCACGCACTCATCAGCGCATGTCCCAACCCCCGGCACACGCCCGCGTACGCCCGGATCATCGCGGTCGAATCCGCCCGCCGCCGCCTACGCAAGGCCGCCGCACGCCTGGTGCACACGGCACGGGACGCCTCGCTCCCACACCCCGTGCCGGCCGCACTGGCCGAGGCCGACACCCTCGCCTCCGTCGTGGACGAAATCGCCGCCACCTTCCCACCGCACTCCGGGCCCCTGCCCCGCACTCCCGCACCACCGCCGACACCCCTGCACGACAGCGACGAAGCCGCCCAGGAGGAGCGGCTGCTGCTCGCCACCTGCACGGCGCGCCCGGCCGAAGTCGAGCAGATGCGCTGGCTGATCCCCGAGGACTTCACCCACCCCCTGCACGCAGGGCTCTGGCAGTGCCTCACCGCGCTTCTACGCCGTGACGTGCCAGTCGACCCCGTGACCGTCATATGGGAGGCCCAGCAGCGCGGCGTCCTGAGCGCCGCGGACGACCCTCGGGACCTGCTCACCTTCCTCGCCGAACCGGACGTGTCCGCGCCCTACCTGGGCGAGCGCATACTGCACCGGGCTGCCCTCATCTCGGCCCACCACGTCGGCCGCCGCATCATGGCGTTCACCGACGACCCGGCCAACACGCCCTGCCAACTCGTCGTCGGCAGCCGCCGAGCACTCGCCGAGCTGACCGCCATTCGCGCCCGGTGGCATCACGCCGCCACGCTCACGCCAACAACATGGTCCCCGCGCCGCACGGCCAGGAGGGCGCCCCGCGCCGGCCCGCCGCCCGCCACAGCCCCACCCACCAGCCGCATCGCACGCTAACCGCGCGGCACACTGGGCAGAGCGGGGGCAACATAGCGGGGGATCGCGGGTTACAAACCGGCGATCCCCCGCATCATTTGATGATCCACCGCCACTGCATGTCCGTTACGCCGGAAGGCACCACAGAACGATCACAATCCGAGCGCCGGTCGCTGATGCCGGCGCTACCCGTGAGCGTGTCAGGCAGCCGCGTAGCTGGCACGGAACAGGTTTTGCGCTCGATCCAGGTCCTGAAGCGTGCGCAGTTGCACCTCCAGGTCACCCGTCCCGTGATGGCCGAGCCCCGTCACGTCCCGGGTGAAGCCGGGTACGAGGTCGACCTCCTTCGGATCGACCTTGAGGTAGACGAGGAGCTTGGTCTTCTGCGGAGGGCAAGCGCAGGCGAAGTTCCGCAGACGCTGATACGCCCGGTACGTCTTGCGCTGAATGCGGTTCACTCCGTCCCCGAGGCCGAGCAGTGTCTCGTCCAGCGCCTGCGCCAGCTCGGCCAGCGCTGCACTCTGGCCACCCTTCACCGCCAGTACGGTCGACTGCCTGCGGGATCCTCGTACAGCCGGCGGCCTGCCGCGGACGGAGGCCACGGTCTCAAGGCCGAGCAGGTCCCTGCCGAAGAGTCGGTAGCGGACCAGGTCGATGCTGCGCCGATGCTCGCGCACGGCGTGCACGTCGTAGCGGGTGAAGTCCCCGGCGATGCAGATCAGCCTCGGGCTGCTCCAGAGCACCTGGGCCGCGGCCGTGGCCCCGAGCCGGTCGCGGACCAGGTGCTCGAACTCCGCCCGGTGGTCCACGAGCCAGCTCAGGTAGAACAGCCCCTGGTTGATGACGCCGGCGTCGACGCCGCGCTTGTACTCCACGACGACGGGTGATCCGTTCTCGTCCAGGCCGAGCGAATCGATCCTGCCCCCGTGGACAGGTCCCGTGCTGTACTCGCTCGCCAGGAACCGGACACCAAGCAGCGTCTCCATGTGCGCCTCGACCATGCCCTGCACATCTGCCTCGCTCTCAGCGAGACGCGGCGCGACCTCGGTCGCGCCGCTCGTCGTCGTGTGGAACAGCTTCAGGCCCGACACCTCCCCCTCCTCTGCTCGAAGATCGTCAACGCTAGGAGGTCCCAGGATTGTTTCCGCAAGGGGCTTCGACCCGGTGAAGATGGTGTGAGACGCCACGTCCGGGCCGGGGCGCAGCGTCCCACTCACGAACACGCCCCACGCCTTGTTCCCGGCCCGAATCAAAGGAGCCCTGCAAGGCCGAGAAGGCCGCTCAACCGTGACCGCACAACGCATCACTACCGAGATCAGCCTGCGGCTCCACGAAGCGACCGACGAGAGTGGAGTCGACGCGAACGACCTACTATGGCGTTTAGGTTTTCAGGAGATTGGTCGGCGGAGAGGGCGTGGGGTGCGGGGTTTCGGTGAGCTGGAGCAGGCGATCATGGATGTCGTCTGGGTCGCCGACGCGCCGCTGAGCGTGCGCGATGTGCTCGGGCGGCTGAACGACACCCGGCCGCAGCCGCTGGCCTACAACACCGTGCAGACGGTGATGGAAGTCCTGCACCGCAAGGACTGGCTGACCCGCGCCAAGGACGGGCGGGCCTTCCGCTACAAGGCGACCAAGAGCCGGGAGGAGTACGCCGCCTCCCTGATCGACCAGGTGTGGGCGACGGGTGCGGACCGTACGGCGACGCTCGTGAGGCTCTTCGACGGGTTGGGCCCGGGCGAGCTCGCCGAGCTGCGGGCCGCGCTCGCCGAGCGGGCAGAGGGAGAGCAGGGATGAAGATCGCCCTCCTGCTGCTCGGCTACGCCCTCACCCTCGGGGCACTCGCCCCTCTATGGCTCAGCCGGACCGGGTGGACCTCTCGATCTCCGCGCCTGGGTATCTGGGCGTGGCAGGCGCTGAGCGCGACCGTGGTGGTCTCCGTCGCACTGGCAGGCTTGGCGGTCGCCGTGCCGACGCGGGCGTTCAGCGGGAGCCTTGCCGACATGCTGGAGGCGTGTGTACTGGCGCTGCGCGTGCAGTACGCGACGCCGGGCGGGGCGGCGGTCGCAGCCAGCGGTACGGTATTGGCCGTCGCCGTCCTGGCCCGGGCCGGCTGGTGCCTGACCGTCGGACTGGTGCGTGCGCGGCGGGAGCGATCCCGCCACGTCGAGGTGCTGGCACTGGTCGGGACCCATCGCGCCGACCTCGGCGTTACCGTCCTGGATGACGAGCGCCCGGCCGCCTACTGCCTGCCCGGCTACGGGCATCGCATCGTGCTGACGTCGGCGGCACTGGCCGCGCTGGAACCGCGTGCCTTGGACGCCGTGATCGCACACGAGAGGGCCCACATCCGGGGGCGGCACCACCTGGTGCTGGCGTACGCCGAGGCGCTGGCGCGTGCCTTCCCCCGGGTGGCACTGTTCCGCGCGGCGGCAGCCGAAACCCGACGGCTGGTGGAGATGGCCGCCGACGACGAGGCCACCACGGAGGCCGGCAGGCTGACGCTGGCCGGCGCCTTGGTGGAACTGGCCGGAGCGGGTGCTCCGGCTGCTGCATTGGCGGCTGGAGGGGACGTAGCCCGGCGGGTACGGCGACTGATGGCACCGCATCGCCCGCTGCGCCGCGCGGTGGTCTGGGCCGGGGCACTGGCAGCCTCCGCCGTCCTGGCACTGCCAGTGGTGCTGGCCGTCGAGCCGGCCGTGGCGTCGATCGACATGACGGCCTGCCCGCTCATGGACGCCCCCGCGGCAGTGAATGCCAAAGCCGCCTGACCCGGCGACTGACCCCCGCACCCCTACTCCTATGATGCCTAGGTGTTCAAGGTGTGTGGCGGCCGTGTCCGCCGGAGCGTGCGGCTGATCGTCGCACTGATGCTGGCCATGGCGGGACTGCTCGTCGCCGCCCCGGCCTCGCAGGCTCATGCGGTGCTGCTGTTCGCGTCCCCAGCGATCGAGGGCGCGGTGCCCACCGCGCCGAAAGCTGTCTCGCTGGTGTTCGACGAGCCGGTGCAACCCGCCGGATCGCGCACCGTGCGCCTGACGACCTCCGCCGGGAAGACTGTGGCCGTCGGCCCCGCCGAGCGCAGTCAGGGCGGCCGCCAGCTCACGGTTCCCCTGCGAGACACGCTGACAGCGGGCGTGTACACAGTCGCCTGGCAGGCCACCGCTGCCGACGGTGACGTGATGGGCGGCAGCTACCGCTTCGCCGTGGGCTCCGCCGCCGCCGGGCTCTCCGCCGGGGAAGCCGGAGGCCAGCAGCAGGTGAGCGGCGCCGGTGTGACCGCAGTACTGCGTTGGGTGTTGTTCGCCGCCTTCGCCTTGGCCCTGGGCGGGCTGGTCGGGGAGCGGCTGGCCGCTCGGCACCGGATCCGCACGCCTGGCTCGTGGGCGCGGACAGGTGCGGTCTGCGGGCTGGTGGCCTCGCTCGGGCTCGCTGTACTGATCGCGGGCGGCGGGAGCCTGGCCGAGGGGCTCTCCTCCCCGTCCGGTTCGGCGCTGTTCGGCGGTCGGGCCGGGGTGCTGGCGGTGGTCGAAACGGCGGGGTGGGTGGTGGCCGCGGTGGCCTTGGGTCGCGCACGGCAGCCGGTGGTGGCGTTGGCCGGACTCGCGGCTGCTCTGGTGGCGGAAGGGCTACGCGCCCATCCGGCCGGTGCCTCTGCCGCGTGGGGCCCGGTGCTGACCACCGTGCATCTGGCCGCCGCCGCGGTATGGATCGGCGCGCTCATCCACCTCGTTCGTGTCGGCGTCGCCCACCGCTGGGACGCTCCGTTCCGGGCCACGCTGGGCCGGTACGCCCGGCTCGCCCTGGCCCTCGTGATCGTCGTACTGCTGACCGGGACGCTGTCCGGGCTGCTGCTCGTCTCCCCCGCCGACCTCTTTGGCACTTCGTTCGGCAAGGTCCTCGCCGTCAAGCTGGTCCTCGTCCTGGTGGTGTGCGCGCTGGCACTGGCAGCCCGGTGGCGGATGGCGCGTACGGCGCCGCACTCACTCGTACGAGTCGAGGCGTCGGCACTGGTCGCGGTGCTGGCGGTGACAGCCTGGCTGTCGGTGACGCAGCCGCCGCGGGACGCGAGCGGCGCGCTGCCCTTCGCTCCCCCGGCCACCGGCGCCGCGATCACCGTCGGTGGCCGTGCGGACCAGATCGGGATCGCGGCCACCGCCTCGGCCGGGCAGGTCGTGCTGCGGCTGACCGCCCCCACCACGGACCTGGAACGCGGCGACTCGCGGGCGTACGAGGCGTCACTGCGGCTGGCCGACGCGGCCGGCCGCTCCCGGACCGTTCCCTTGCGGGGGTGCGGTGACGGCTGCTTCTACGCCCCGGTGGCCTGGAAGGACGGTCCCAACCTGCTCACCGTGCGGGCCGCCGCGAAAGGCTGGGGCGGCGGCAAGGAGACGCTTCGTGTGATGTGGCCTGTCCGCCCGGACGCCGATCTGCTGGCGCGCACGGTGAGGGCCATGCGAGCGGTGAAGACGTTCACCCTGCACGAGCAGGTCGCCAGCGACACCGCGGGCGCGGCCGTCGCCCCGACCCGACTGGAGCTGACCGGAAACCGCTTCGTGGACTCTGAGCCGTACGCGACCGGCCAGGCCGCCCAGACCTCACGGTTCACGGACGCCGAGGGCCACACTGTGCTCGCCCTCGGCTACCCCGGCGAGCGGCTCGCCCTGGAGCTGACGCTGGACGACCACTACCGCGTCGTGCGGGAAACCCTCGTCGCTCCCAACCACCTCATCCGGCGCTCCTTCACCTACGCTGGAACAGCGGAGGCGGGCGACCGACCATGACCATGCGGCGGCGGACCAGAGCCGTGGTGTTGGGCCTGCTCGTGGCCCTGGCCACGCTCTTCGGTGTGTCATGCCTGTGCGCCCAAGGGGCGGCGATGCCACCCGAGCCCGCCGGCATCGCCTCCGTCGCCCATGACCGCGCGGACGACCAGGTGCGCGAGCACGCGTGCCCGTCTCGTGCACACGACCAGTGCGGCTCGGAGTCCGCCGTCGACACGCCGACGACCGGTCCCGGACCGCACCCGCAACCGCTGGTCCTGCCGGCCCGGCCGGACACGCGGCCGGCCGTCGCCTCCCCGGCGACCACCCCGTACACCGCGGGCCCCCGGGCCCCGGATCTTCACCTCCTGCAGGTGCTGCGGATCTAGACCGGATGCTCCCCCCCGATCACACGGCATCCGTCGACTCACCCTGCACACAGAGGACTTCACCATGGCTTCCGCCAATTCCAGGAATGCGGGCAAGAACAAGGGCAAGAACACCAGCGGGTTCAAGGCCGAGGCTCGCCGCGCCCGAATAGCAGAACAGCGGCGCGCCGAGCGGGCCCGCGAGCGTCGCAACCGGATCATGACCATCGCCGCGTCCACCGCGATCCTCGCCGGTCTGGTGGGCGGCGGCTGGTACCTGATCGACGCCGCCAACGACAAGGAACAGGCCAAGGCCGCTCCGGTCGCCGGCGAGAAGACGTGGTCGAAGCTGAGCCGCAACCATGTCGACAAGAAGGTCGACTACCCCATGACCCCGCCTGCGGGCGGCAACCACTCCCCCGTCTGGCAGAACTGCAACGGCAACGTCTACACACGGCCGATCCAGAACGAGAACGCGGTGCACTCCATGGAGCACGGCGCGGTGTGGGTCACCTACAACGACAAAGCCGCAGATGCAGACGTCAAGGCACTCGCCGCGAAGGTCGCCAAGACGCCATACACGCTGATGAGCCCGGATCTTGGCCAGGTCTCCCCCATCACCCTGACCGCCTGGGGCCACCAGCTCAACGTGACGAAGCAGTCCGACCCACGCGTGGCCCAATTCCTCGACAAGTACGTCCAGGGCGCGCAGACCCCCGAACCCGGTGCCGCCTGCACCGGCGGTAAGTCCGCGTGATCGGCCCTCAGGGCCGTACGGCGCTGCCCACGATGTGCAGCGTCTTCGGGACGTAAGGGGAGAAAGAGAATCCGAACCGGTTGATGGCGGTGATGGTGAATCCTGCGGCGCGGATGGCGGCCTCGGTGTCCCGGTTGGGATGGCAGCCGCCTCCGGCCCGGCTCCACAGCGGGGTGATCGCGTCCTCCAGCCAGCCCATCCAGCGGTGGGGCGAGCGAACGTGCTCGTAGAAGCGCAGTTCGCCTCCCGGCTTGAGGACGCGGCTCATCTCCGCGAGTGCGCCGGGCACGTCGTCGACCGAGCACAGCACCAGCGAGGCGACCACCGCATCGAACACCGCATCCCCGCCAGGTAGTTCAGCAGCCTCACCGGATACGACCCTGACCGGCACCGACGACGTGGCGGCAGCCCTCTCGGCGGCGGCCCGCAAGGTGTCGTCTGGTTCGAGCGCGACCACCTCGCTCACGGTGTCGGGGTAGTGCGGGAAGTTGCGGCCCTGCCCCGCGCCCACCTCCAGCACGCGCCCGGCCAGCCCGGCGAGCAGCCTCTGACGGTGAGCGGTACCGCCACGCCGGTCGGACTGGTCAGCGATCTTCAGATACTGGCGGGCGAAGCGCGGGTGTTGCAGTTCCTTGCGGCCGGTGGTGGTCATGTGCCCTCCTTCACGGCAGCTCGGCAGTCGGTTTCATGGTGCCGCTCCGGCACGCCGGCGGCGCCCCCGCTGTCCCATGCGGTGCCGCGACGGCCCCGCGTTGCGGGGGATTGACGGGGACCGTCGCGGCTGTCGAGGGGAATGCTCAGCGCGCCTCGCGGTCAAGAGCGGGCCCGTCGCACCGCATCTCGACCTGACGGCGCAGGCGGCGCACCTCCTTGCGCAGGGCGCTGATCTCCAGGCTGGCAGCCTTCGGCTCACCGGTGACCGGGGCGTGGCAGCCCCGGCCGGCGCGTATGGGGCGGATGCAGAAGACGTAGGTCAGCCCGAAGACCGCCCCGGTGGCCAGCAGCGGCAGGACGAAAGCGGTCACGGAGTGCGCTCCGGGGTCCGCGACGGCACCGAGCGCCCCTCCAGCTCGGCCCGCAGACCGGCTATCTCCTTGCGCAGGGAGGCAACCTCCGGGTCCGGCGTGACCTGGTTCGCGGAGCCTGCTGCATCCGGCGACGGCTCGACCGTCTTGCTGCGGTTCGGCCGCATCATCAGCCACATCATGACGCCCATGCCGACCGGGCAGGCGAGGGCGGGAAGGAGGTAGAGCAGGTCTCGCATGGCAGGACTCCTCGGATACGAGGCGAGGTGACGGAGGATGTGACGGCTCTGGACCACGGGTCAGGAGGCGTGCCCCGCCGATCACCTATGCAACTTAGGACCTAAGCTACATAGGAGATAGAGTCCTGTCGACCCGCCCCGTCACTGCCCTCCCTCGGGAGGCCGTACGCCGAGGAAGGCGCCGCCTTGTCCATCGCCGACACCGTCAGCTCCGGCTCCCTGCTGCTGGCCGCCCCGATCGCGCTGACTGCAGGAGCCATCACCGTCGCCTCCCCGTGCTGCCTGCCGCTGGTGCCCGGCTACCTCTCGTACGCCACGGGCATGACCGGCGCCGACGTCCAGGCGAGCCAGGCCGACGGGCGGATACGGCGCCACGCCCTGGTCGGCACCGCACTGTTCGTGTCCGGCTTCGCGGCCCTGTTCACCGCGTACGGGGCGCTCTTCGGCTCGCTCGGCAACGTGCTGCTGGCCCACCAGGAGACCATCACGCGGGTCCTGGGCCTGCTGACGATCGTGCTCGGGCTGATGTTCATGGGTGTCCTGAACCGGGTGCCACTGCTGTCCCGCACTTTCAAGCCGCAGTTCACCCCGCCCGCCGGCCTGGCCAGCGCCCCTCTCTTGGGTGTGATGTTCGGCCTGGGCTGGACCCCCTGTATCGGTCCCACCCTGGGCGCCGTGGTCTCGCTGTCCATGGGCACCGGCTCGGCTGCCAGGGGCGCCCTCCTGTCCTTCCTGTGCGCGATGGGCATCGGTATCCCCTTCCTGCTGCTGACCCTCGCGCTCGGCAGGTCGCTGCGGGTGCTGTCCTTCACCCGCCGACAGGCCCGCACGGTGACGGTCATCGGCGGCGGCCTGCTGGTTCTGGTCGGCGTGCTCCAGGTCTCAGGCGCCTGGAACTGGATGATCGGCGAACTCCGCTACTGGGTCGGCGCGTACCAGCTCCCCCTGTAACCCCCACCACCTGCCTACCGAGAGAAGCCCGTATGAAGACCCGCATCCGCCCGATCGCCGCTCTCACCGCGGTGCTCCTCGCGGCCGTCCTGACCGCCTGCTCCGCCGACTCCGGCACCGGCAAGACGGGTGATGACCTCGCTGTCAGCCACGTCCGCGGCCTGGGCGTCGACCCGGCCGACGGACGCCTGTACGTCGCCACTCACCAGGGCGTCATCGCCGTATCCGCGAACGGCTCATCCGAGCGAGTTGGCGACACGGCCGACTACATGGGCTTCACCGTCATCGGCCCGAAGACCTTCCTCGGCAGCGGCCACCCTGCCGAAGGCAGCAGCGATCACGCCAACCGCGGCCTGATCCAGTCCACGGACTCCGGCAAGACCTGGAAGACTCTGTCCCTCGGTGGCACCACCGACTTCCACGCACTGAGGTACGCGCACGGCACCGTCTACGGGTACGACAGCACGAACGGCGTGCTGCGTGTCAGCACCAACCGCACCACCTGGGACAGCCGCGCCGAACTGGCCGCCCTGGACATCGCCGTCAGCCCGAATGACCCGGGCCTGCTGCTTGCCACCACCGAGTCGGGCGTGGCCAAGAGCACAGACGGCGGGCGGAAGTTCGGCAAGGGCTCCGGCCAGGTCCTGGCCTTCCTCTCCTGGCCCACCGCCGACGCCCTGTACGGCATCGACCTCGCGGGCGGTCTGCATCGCAGCACCGACAACGGCACCACCTGGAAGAAGACCGGCACTGTCCCCGGCGGACAACCCCAGGCGTTGACCGCCCTCGATGCGAACCGCATCCTGGCCGCCACCCAGGACGGCGTGTACGAATCCCGCGACGGCGGAAAGACCTTCACCGAACGACTGCCGATATCCGCAGGGCAGGGACACTGAACCATCCCCATCAGCAGGCTCAGTTCAGCGAGGAGACCACCGCGAAGCCCTGGCCCGGCGCGGGTTGCCAGGCCAACTCCCGCCTGTACAAGCGGCGCAGGACCTCCGGCGGCCGGTGATAGCAGAAGACGGACGCCTCGGTGCCCACGACCGCGGGAGTGTCGACGAACAGGGGCAGTTCCGCAAGGAAGTACCGCACGGCGCACTCGACCTGTCGCTCGTCCGGCACAGCGCCGGCCGGGAGCTTCCCGGCCAGTACCCACTCGCTCGCGTCCTGGCAGGCATCACGGAACTCCGCCTCCTGCTCGTACAGCCGGCGCCCTTCCGCATGCAGGCGCGCGAAGGCAGGGCTGCCCTCCAGCTCGGCCCAGCCCCACACCCGCCCTGCGGCGTGGTCGACTCCGAGGGCGTCGAGTGCGGTACGGATCTTGTTCCGCGTGTACTGCCCCTGCCGCCGCGCCTTCCACGCCGCCTTCTCCGCCGGATAGCCGAGAGCCTCGAAGGTGTACGCACTCGGCGCGTCCGGCACGAAGAAGTCCACCCGCGCGAAACGCTCGTACGCCCAAGCAGCCAGCGCACGAATCCGCCCGACCGAGAAATAGCTGTTGAAGGGACTGATCCCCAGACACGCGTGCTCAGCTCGCACCAGCACATCGGCACACGCACTGCTCAACGGGCTCGCCACGATCTGCTCGCCGATCCGCTCACTCATGATCCGGACGTTAGAACCCTGCCCCTGGGACAAGGTCAAACCAGCACGCCTCGCGAAGGAAGCACCCGCATGCTCACCATCGGCCGCGTCGCCCAGCAGACTGGACTCACCCCCAAGGCCCTGCGCCTGTACGAAGCCCACGGACTGATTGCCCCTCCCGCCCGCACCGCCGCCGGTTACCGCACATACCGACCGGAGGATCTGCGCGTCCTCCGCTTCATCCGCCGGGCCCAGGCACTCGGGCTGACACTCAAGGAGATCAAGACCATCCTCGATGTGCAACGCGACGGCGGATCACCCTGCGCCCTGGTCGCCCAATCACTCGACAAACACCTCGCGGAGGCACAGCGCCGAATCGCCGAACTCCAGGAGCTCAGTGGCGTACTGCGCACGGCCCGTACGCTGGCCGACAGCTCCGCTCGCGCTGTGTCCGGCACGGGCGAGGCGATCTGCCCCGCCATCGAGGCGGTCAGCCGCGACCTTGGCCTGCCTTGTTGAGACGTCGCCGAGCCGAGAAGCAGCTTCCGGAGAGAAGACCGTCAGGGCTGCTTGGTCATCAGCAGTGTTGTGCTCACCCGGTCGCCGTCGGTGAAGGGATTGTCCGTGACGTCGAGGCCGAAGAGTGCGTAGAGGTGCCGCAGGGCCTCATAGGCATCTCGTTCGTGTCCCCCAGGGCATGCCAACTAGGGTTCCACTCATCGCTGGTCGCCGCCTGCGGAGCGCCGCGGAGCGGGAAAGTGGGGTCGTCCCCGGCCGCGAGGGTGCCGGCCGGCGGGCGCGCGAAGTCGGAAGCAACGATCCGGTGTCTCCACGAACCGTCAACCAGTGGCAGAACGTGTCCGCTGTCGCGGCCAGGGCCGCCGTGACCGCTCCGTCGGACTCGACGCTCAGCCCTTGCCGCGGCGGATTCATGAGGAGCAGGCCACCTTCGTGGGCTTCGGGCTGGTGGTAGACGGAAGGCGAAGTGAAAGCGCGAGCGTCGCGCAGTGTGTCCTGGTTACGCAGGAGATCACGCAGGCCGCCGGTGGCGTACATGCCTGCGAGGAGTCCCTTGGGGTGGTCAGGGGCGCTCTGGAGGAACAGGACCGGTACGTCGTCCATGTCCAGGCGGGATGGCAGGGCGGCCCGCGTCTTCGCCCGGCCCGCGGGCGGTGCCGGTGCCGGGGCGGTGGCGCCGGGTTCCCTTCGCACGCGCAGGCCGTCGTTCAGAAGCCGGTAAGCCTCGTCCGGCGAGAGATAGGCCGTGGTGTCGCCGTTGCGGATGGGGGCGGTCCAGCTGCCTTTGACAAATCTTCCGTCCTCGGTCAGCCCCCGGGTGACGAGCGCCCACCGGTCGGACTCGGGAAGCGCCGCCACCTCGATCACGAGGTAGTGCCCGGATGCGTCAGCATCGTCAGCAGGGTGGTCGAACCACAGGTAGTTCACCTTGAGCAACAGGCGCACGTATTCCTTGATGACGTCCTTGTACGACGTGATGTTGACCAACGACTTGGCGAAGGGCGTCAGCTTCTCCGCGACCTCGTAGAGCTCGGTGGGCCGCTGCTTCGCCTTCAGGCGTTGGGTCCGATGCTCTTGAAGTCGACCCACTCACTCTCCGGCGTGCCAAGGATCTCCTGGGGCTGCTGCCTGGTGAGCTGGGAGATGAGGTGGGCAGGGCTGTCGGCGGCCATGCGTCCAGAGTCTACGAGCGCGAGCCCGCGAGTTGGGGGGCGAGAGTGTCCCCCAGCCACCCGGGTGCCGAGGCCGACGGACGAAGCCGGCCCCGGTACCGGATGCAGCGGGAGCGATCAGCTCTGGTACGCGACCAGTGCCATCATGCCGACCTCTCCGTGGTACGCGTTGTGGCAGTGCAGCATCCACTGGCCAGGGTTGTCGGCGTCGAAGATGACGGACAGCTTCTTCTTCGGCAGCACGATGGAGGTGTCCTTGCGCGGGCCGCTGTCCCCGAGCTGGTAGGTGTGGCCGTGCAGGTGCATCGGGTGCCACATCTCCGTGGTGTTGACGAAGTCCAGGCGGACCCGCTGCCCTTCCTCGATCGTGAGGGGACTCGCTGCCGGGTCGTGCATGTCGAACGCCTTGCCGTTGATGGCCCAGTTGTACTTGTCCATGCCGCCGGTCAGCTCGACACGGTGCACGCGGTCCACCTTCTTGGGCGACAGGCGGACGTCGGCAGCGGCGCGAAGTTCGGACGCCGTCAGGATCCTGCCGTTCAGTTCCTTCGGGCGGACGGTCGACTTCGGCGCGCTGCCGGATGCCGTACGCACCAGGGCCATGCCGGTGGCGTTCTTGCCCTCGGCCAGGGCGACGAGCGGGAAGACGCCATCGCCCAGGGTGACCAGAACGTCGTACCGCTCCCCCATGCCGATCAGCAGGGCATCGACCTGCTGGTGCTCGACGGGGAACCCGTCGGTGTGGGTGATGGTCAGCTTGTGGCCGGCGAGCGCCACCCGGTACGCCGTGTCACCGCCCGCGTTGATGATGCGAAGCCGGATGCGCTTGCCGGGCTTGCCCTCGTAGACGTCGGGGGCGGCCGCGACACGGCCGTTGACGAGGTGGTAGGGATACTTCACGTCGCCGGCGTCGCCTCCGAGCAGTTCGCTCTCGGCGCCCATCAGCATGAACCGCATCGACATCCCGCCGGACGAGGTCGAGGCCGAAGGGGAGGAGGAGTCCTCCCCCATGTCCATCCCGCCCATGTCACCCATGTCGTGGCCCTCATGGCCGCTGGTACTGGAGTGGCCGCCCATGTCCATGCCGCCCATGCCCTGCCGCAGCTCGGTGAGGACCTCGTCGGGGGTGCCGGTGACACCGTCGACCCAGTCGTCCAGGACGACGACCCACTCGTCGTCGTACGACAGCGGCTCCTTGGGATCCTCGACGATCAGCGGCGCGTACAGGGCCCGGTCGAGCTGGACACCGACGTGGGGGTGGAAGAAGTACGTGCCGGGCGCGTCGGCGACGAAGCGGTAGGTGAAGTTGGTGCCCGCCCGTACTGCCTGCTGGGTGACCGGGGGAACGCCGTCCATGTCGTTGCGCATGGCGATGCCGTGCCAGTGGACGGACGTCGACGTCTTGTTCGGCAGCTGATTGGAGAGTTCGGCGGCCAGGGTGTCGCCGGCGGACAGGCGGATCTCCTTGCCCGGTGCCTGGCCACTGAAGGCCCAGCTCCTGGCCATGACTCCCCCGCCGAGGTCGAGCATGGCGGGCGCGGCGGTCAGGGTCACCTGCTGCGTCCTGCCGGTACCCTTCCGCTTCTTCTCGGCTGCGGCGACAGTCGAGCCGGACGGGTTGACCAGGGCGGGTGTCGTGCTGGAGCCGCTGCTGCAGGCGGCGAGCGCGCCGGCGCCCGCTACGCCGAGCCCGGCGAGCAGGACGGAGCGACGGTTGATGCTGTTCATGGGTTGTCCTCGATCTCAGTGTGCGCATACGTGAGCTGGCGTGCGGGGACGGCTCCTCGACATGACAAAGGCATGCCGGAGCCGTTGGACACGGCCTAAATGCGCAGCTGGGAGAGGACAGACAGGTCCGGCGGCGCCCGGTCCGCCGCCCCGGCGATCTTGGGTGCTGCTGTGACCGCGCCGTACGAGGCGAGACCGGAGGATTCCCGGGACTGTGTCGGTGGCACGAGCTTCACGATCTCGAAGCTCGCGGTCGCACAGTGCTGCATGGCCATACCGGAACACGCTTGCCCGTGAGCACCGCTCATCGGAGGTGCGGTGACGATCGGCTCTGCGGTCTGCTCGGGGCCACTTTCGTGTGCGTGCCCGGGCATCGGCTCAGGTGCGGATCGGCTGTCCGCCATCGCCATGCCGGGTGGCATCACGTGGGTGGCAGAAGAAGGTGTTGAGCTGGTCGCCGCAACTGCCGTCTCGTGGTGAATCAGTACGGCGAGGGCAGCGAGCAGAGCGATGACGGCAGCACCCGCCCAGCGGACGGCGCCGCGCGATGCGCGGGTCCGCAGGACCCAGACTGCCCGTGCTGTCATCGCTTCCCTCTGAGTTCCGGTGGAACGACTGCCTCAATATACCCGGGCGGGGTAACCGTCGCCCGCGGAGCGGCCGCACCACTACGACACAGGCGTCGGCTGGGTACCGCCCCGCTGCTGGGCTTGCTCCCGCTGTCGATGCCACCCGTACCGGGTCAGGCCCCGCGGCTTGTACACCGACAGAGCCACGGCGACGAGGAGTACCAGCAGGGCGGCGCCGGCATCAGCCAAGAGCTGGATCCGCATCCCCTTGAGGTCCCCGCCGGACAGGCTTGAGGCGGCCGCAGCGTCTGCCACGTGACCGGCCACCTCCATGTGCACCAGCAGCAGGACCGTGGCAACGACGGAGATCAGGAACTTGAAGAGAACCCAGTAGTGCCGGACCAGGCCCCAGGTGGTTCCCAGCGCCTGAATGAGCCCGGTGAGCAGCGAGGCGAGACTGAAGGGCACCAGGACGAACCAGCCGATGACCTCCATGGCGACATAGGCGCCACGGACGACCTGGGCATCACTGCTGGTCAGCCCCGCAATGGCCAGGGCTAGAAAACCGGCGACCGCACCGAGCCAGCCGACCGAGAACGCGACATGGGCGGTCAGCGCGACCTTGCGCAGGGGCGGCGGCATCGCCATCAGTGGCCACGCATCCCGCCGCCGACGGCGTGCATCAGGATGAACGCCAGAACCAGGGTGGCGACGGCGACAATCCCGAACACCTTCGCCCAGCGCGGTGCGCCGGGGGGCGCCTCGCGGTCGGCTCGCTCACCCATGGACCCGTCGGAAGGGCGGGAGTCAGCCATCGTCGCCTCCTCTGACTGTGCAGTGGTGCAGGTTTTACGCCGCCATACTTTTCGAGACAGACTGTCTATGTCAAGACGGAGTGACGGCTACCCGTCGCGGCGTATAGTGAGGTGGTGCCGAAGCTGTGGAGCGAGACGATCGAGGAGCACCGCCGTACGGTGCGCGAGGCGATCCTGGACACCGCGTGGGAGCTGGTGACCGAGCACGGAGCGCTGTCGGTGACGATGTCCCAGATCGCCGAGAAGGCCGGCATCGGCCGAGCGACCCTGTACAAGTACTTCCCGGACGTCGAGGCGATCCTGGTCGCTCACCATGAACGACACGTCACGAGCCATCTGGAACACCTCACCGAGCTCCGTAACGGGACGGGCGACGCCGTCCAGCGGCTGGAAGCAGTGCTCGAACGCTACGCGTACATCTGCTATCACCGCGGACGCCACGGCTCCGAGGAACTCGCGGCTCTTCTGCATCGCCCCGAACACGTCGCTCACGCCGAGCAACAACTCGTCGACCTCTTCAGGGAGCTGCTGGCGGAGGCCGCTGCGGCTGGCGCGCTCCGGGACGACGTGGCCCCCGAGGAACTGGCGAGTTACTGCCTCCATGCCCTGTCAGCTGCGGGCAACCTGCCGTCGGAACCCGCAGTTCGCCGACTCGTCACGGTCACGCTGGCCGGACTGCGGTCGCCGCACTGACCCCTGCCCCAATGCCGTACCGCACCGGTTGTGCGGAGTCCATCGCCGCGGCCCTCCCCCTCCATTGAGCGTTCTTCGACGCGACTCCGTACTAAGAGCGTCCGTAGACAACAGCCTGGGGACGACGGAAGACCACGCGGAGGGCAGCGATGGGGAGTCCGGCTCTGAACTGGACGCTGGCGGCGGTCGCCGCCCTCGTGAGTGTCGTGAGCGCTGCCCGACTGGCTGCGGCGGAGAGCAATGAGACCAGGTTCGCTGCCGCAGGCGACCTCATCATGGCCGGCGGGATGACCGCGATGTTCCTGCCCGCAACCGCGGCCAGCTTCGGGGATCACAGCCTGTGGTGGGTAACTGCGTTCGCCGCCGTCGGTCTGGCCGGCGTCGCCTTGTCCGTGCACAACACCCAGCGGAACGGCTGGCGGCACGGTCGCCATTGGGCACACCACATCATCGGCAGCGCCGCCATGGTGATCATGACGCTCGCCATGCCCGGTACCGATTCTCAACCGGTCCTGGCCCTGGGCGGACACTCGATGTCCGGCACGGGTCACGGACATGGGCACGGCTCCGCCGAATCGGGCGACGCCATGGAGATGGCGGGGATGTCCGGAATGGAGGGCATGGGCCATGCCTCGGGGATGACCGGTCACGGAGTGACGACCGGCGCCGCCCATAGCGCCGCGACTACGGGCTCCGCTTCCGTGTGGCGAGTCGTTCTGGTCGCGCTCGCCGCGTACTTCCTGCTTTCCATCGTCGCGTCCGTGTGGGCGCGGCTGAGCGGCACCGACCGGAGGGCGGCTGGGGGCCGCGGCGCAGACAGGGGCCGCTGGTCACGCAGGCTGCTCGCCCTGCCCGACGCAATCGTCGTGTTCGTCGCCTCCCTGGCCATCTCCGTCTGGGACAAGGCCCGCCTGGGAGGCGACAGGCGCCGGTCAGACACTGCAGCCGGCAACGGGCGCCGTCGTCGTCCGCCGGGTACGTCACCGGGCGCAGCCCTGACGGCCCACATCGGCATGGGCGGCACGATGTGCACCATGCTCGTCATGATGGCCGCCTGATCGTCCGCTCCCACCCGGTACCAGGGCACGATGAAGACGTGCACATCGAACTGCTCTACTTCGACGGCTGCCCGAACTGGCACGTTGCTCACCAGCGCCTCGACGAAGCCCTCACGTCCACCGGAGAGCACGACATCGACGTCACCCTCCGCACCGTCAAGACGGACGAGGAGGCCCAAGCCCTCCGGTTCCCCGGATCACCCACGATCCGGATCGACGGCCATGACCCGTTTCCCGCCGCAGCCCAGACCTATGGCCTGACCTGCCGCGTGTACTCGACCCCCGATGGTCTCGCGGGCAGCCCGACCGTTGACCAGCTCGTCCAGGCCCTCGCCGCAGCCACATAGGATCATCGGCCGCCGCATTCCGGAGACGCGGAGCCTCCAGGCACGCAGGGATCAAGCGGACGCCGAGTCGGGCGCCGGTTCAGGAGCCGTGGGGCGGGCGGGATACCGCTCGTCGAGGCGGCGAAGCTTCCACAGCGCGACGGCCCCAATCCAGGTCACCAGGAACGTGATCACGATGCCGATACCGATGGCGTTGAGGTCGACGGCCGCGAACCATGACCAAGGCCGCTGACCGTCCGCGCCCAGCTGCTCCGCCAGCAGGGAGATCAGCTCCACCGTGCCGACGACGAAGGCCACGAAGATCGACAGACCGGTCATGGTGAGGTTGTAGTAGATCTTGCGGACCGGGTTGGTGAACGACCACTCGTACGCCTTCGCCATGAAGACGCCGTCGGTGGTGTCCATCAGGCTCATGCCGGCCGCGAAGATCAGCGGCAGCGCGATGATGGCGAGCGGCGGCAGTGTGCCGTCCGCGGCCGAGCCGGCGGCCAGGCCCAGCGCACCGACCTGGGTGGCGGTGTCGAAGCCGAGCCCGAAGAGCAGACCCACGAAATAGAGCTGCCAGGAGTGCTCGATGAACTTGTTGTAGCGGCCCTTGAAGACCCGGTTCATCAGGCCGCGAGCGGCAAGTAGCTGCTCCAGTTCCTCCGGTTCGTGCCGGCCCGCCTTCGCCTCGCGCCAGGTCCGGACGATGCCGCGCAGGACGGCGAAGTTCAGCGCGGCGATCGCGTACAGGAAGATGCCGGAGACCAGCGTGCCGATCACTCCGCCGATGTCGGCGAAGCCCGCCTGGAAGCGGTTGGCGGCCTGCGCGGCGAAGGCGATGCCGAGGGAGAGCCCGAACACGATCGTCGAGTGCCCCAGCGAGAAGGCGAGGCCGAGGCCCAGCGGGCGCTTGCCCTTTTGCAGCAGATAGCGGGTGGTGTCGTCGATGGCCGAGATGTGATCGGCGTCGAACGCATGCCGCATGCCGAGGGTGTACGCCAGCCCGGCCGCTCCCGCGTACAGCAGCTTGCCGTGGCTGTCGGTGAGGCCGTTGTAGCGCGCGTTGTAGTAGGCGAAGAGTCCGAAGCCCGCGATGTGCAGGGCCGCGACGAAGCCGTACATCGCGGCCAAGCGGCGTATCTCGCTCCGATCGAACCTGCGGGTGCGCCGGGCGGACGCGATGGTGGAGCTCATAGGCGGCTTTCCCTGGGAACGATCTCGCGCACCCTCTTGATGCGCTGCTCAGCTACATACAAAGAGTACGCAAGTAGCCCCCTCGTCTGACTACCGGGGCACCATCGGGCCGCCAATCAGTGGCCGCCGGTGGATGCGACGGTGAGGCGCTTCGTGAACGTTCTGCCGCCGTCCTTGGACTCGTAGACCCCCGTCTGGGTGGCAGCCAGGACATGCTCGGCGTCAACCGCGGTGAGGGCCTGCGGCTGGCCGCCGGGGACGCTGGAGAGCTTCTGCCATGTGGCACCGCCGTCCGTGCTGCGGTTCAAGCCGCCGGAGGTGTCGATGCCGTACAGGGCGTCCTTCGCCGCCCAGGAGAGGAAGGCCATCACCGGCTCCTGTCCCTTCGCGAAGGTCTTGCCGGCGTTCGTGCTGCGGGCGACTCCCTCGGCGGTGGTGGCGAGGACGAGGCTGGGGTCCTGCGGGCTGACCGCGATGTCCAGGGCATCCAACCGGGCCCCGTCCTTCCAGGCGGTGCCGTCCTTGGTGGTGCGCAGCAGGCCGTTGGTGGCGTCGTATCCGTAGATCGTGCCGTGGGCGTAGTCCAGAGCGTGGAAGTCGGACTCCCCGGACAACGACAGGGACTTCCAGGTCTTCCCGGCATCGGTGCTCTTGATGAGCCCCTTGTTCCCACCTGAGGTCGGGTGGCCGCTGGCATAGAACGTGTTGCCGTCTGCCACGGTGAAGCCCATGAAGTCGTCCTTGCTGTCACCCACCAGCTCGGGCTCTCCCTTGGCACCGGTGGTGTAGACGCCTTCGTGCGTGGCGACGTAGAGGCGCTGATCGGCGGGGTCCAGGCCGAGACCATGGATGTGGCTCACGGTTGTCCCGGAAGCGGCGGACGAGCCGGTGGAGTCCGCCCTGTCCCCGTTGTCGGAGCAGGCGGCCAGGGTGAGGGCGAGGCCCAGGGCAGTTGCCGCCACGGCGGCAGGGCGCTTGTTCATGATTCCTCGGGAACATAGGGGGACCTGCGCGGCGACCGCCTGTTCTGGTCATGCCGGCATGGGGAGATGACCGCCCCGGCTCCTCGGACGCACGCCTCGGAGCCGGGGACGGTCAGTGTGATGCGGATCAGATCCGGTCGAGGATCTTCTCGAACTGCTCGACCTCGGCGGACTGGTTCTTCACCACGTCGGCGGCGAGCTTCTTGGCCGTCGCGTTGCGACCGTTGTTCTGCTCGTCCTTCGCCATGGCGATCGCGCCCTTGTGGTGCTCGATCATCATTTCCGCGAACATCCGGTCGAACTCGGTGCCCTTGGCGGCTTCGAGCTTCTTCATGTCCTCGTCGGACATCATTCCGGACATACCGGAGTGATCCATGCCACTGGATCCGTGGTCCATGCCGGGCATGCTCTCGTCGGCGGACTCCGGCTTGCCCCAAGCCTTCAGCCAGGACTTCATAGTCTGGATCTCGGGGTCCTGGGCCTTCTCGATGTCCGCGGCCAGGGTCTTGATCTCCGCGTCGGATGCCCGGCCCTCCGCGAGCTTGGCCATGTCCACGGCCTGCTCGTGGTGCGGGATCATCATCTGCGCGAAGCTGACGTCCGCGTCGTTGAACGCGCCCGGTGCCGGGTTGTCGCCGGCATTCTGGGTGGCCGTGGCGGACGCGGAGCTGCCGCTGCCGTGGTCCATGCCCCCCATGTCGTTCCCGCCGCAGGCGGCGAGCAGCAGTCCACCCGCCGCGACGACGCCCACCACCGCGAGACGGCGGCGGAGACGGCGGTTCGGGGCGTGTTTGTAGGCAGTCATGTGCGATGTACCTCGCTTGATCAGTTCTGTCAGTGAGTCCTGGGATAGGCACGGCGTCGCGGGCATGACGGAGCCCGCGCTGTGGTCCGGCCTATATCCGCAGCACCGACAGCTGAGCGAGGAGAGGTCTGGGGGGCGGCGGGCTGGGGCGGAGGACGGCCATCACTCGGGCGAGCAGCTCCGTCAGCTGTTCTTTCCGGCGAGCCGCCGCGCACAGGAACAACCAGAGCAGCCATCCCGTGAGCACGGCCACGCACACGGACAGCACATCCATGCTGATCATGGGCTCGTCCACCGATGGAGCGGCCGATGCCACGGTCACATGGTCCGTGATCTCTGCAGGCTCGGCGGATGTCCTGGTGTCGGCTGCTCCCACGCTCATGCCGCCTTGGTGCGTGCCGACCACGGCATGCATCAAGGCGTCTGTCCCCCGGCCGGAGGTGTGCTCCGGATGGCCCATCGTGTGCATGGCAAGCACGCCGAACGCAAGCACGACGATCAGCAGGAGGTGCCCGAAGGCCCCGCCCACACGCAATCGCCTGCTCACGATCGACATGCCGACATGGTACTGAGCCGGTTCACAGAACGGCGGCCGGCCGACTGAGGTTCGGCACACACGCCTACCGGGCTGCGAGAGACAGGAGGTGTGCCTCTGGAGTCGTCATGCCCATCGGCCTTCCTTGCCCGGGACGCGCTCGCCATGAGCCAGTGCTTCCATCCTCCGCTCGTACTCCGCAGCGTCGACGCGGCCGTGCATCCGCAGGCCGACAAGCCACTGCTCCGCGGCATCCAGCGCGGCCTTCCGCCCCCGCAGCCGCGCCAACGGCGGACACCGCGGCTCCCGGGGCGTCACCAGCCGAGCCGCGTCGTAGAGCACAGCCAAGAGGAGAAGCACGACGATCAGAATCGCCACCACCGCAGCCATGTCGCATCACCGGCCAGGAGGGACAACGTTCGAGTACCCGTGCCCAGAAGCGATGACGCGGACCGGTGAGTCACCGCACGAGCGGACCGTCGAGCACGTCGAGGACCGTGCCGCCGAGCAGCCCGAGTGCGACGGACCCGGCGGCTGCTCCGTAGGCGACCACGGCGGCTGATCTTGACGCCTCGCCCGGCTCACGCGTGGCTCGGCGTGCCAGGAACGCCGGGGCGATCCAGCGCAGGTAGTAGAAGAGGGAGGCCACCGTGTTGACGGCCGCCACAACCGCGAGCCACGCGTAGCCGCCGTCGAAGGCCGCGCTGAAGGCTTCCAGCTTGCCGAGGAAGACGGCGGTCGGGGGCGTGCCGACCAGGCCCAGCAGGCAGACGACGAGAGAGGCCAGCAGGGCCGGGTGCGTCCGTGCCAGCCCCCGGTAGTCGTCGATGGTGTGGGCTTCGGGGAGGGCGCAGACGACGGCGAAGGCCCCGAGATTGGTCAGTGCGTATCCGGCCAGGTAGTACAGCAGCGCCTGCTGGTCGAGGTCGCTGCGTCCGGCGACGGCCACCGGGAGCAGGAGGTAGCCGACCTGGCTGATGGTGGAGTAGGCAAGCAGCCGTTTGACGTCCTGCTGGAAGAAGGCCGCAAGGTTTCCCAACGTCATCGAGGCGACCGAGAGCACGGCCACCAGGTCGGCCCAGGGCAGGTCGGCGTCCGCGAGCGGGACGGCGGCGAGCCGGTAGAAGGCCGCCAGGGCGCCCATCTTGGGGATGGTGGTGAGGAAGGCGGCCACGGGAGGCGAGCTGCCCTGGATCGCGTCGGGAACCCAGAAGTGGCCGGGCACTCCTCCGGCCTTGAACAGGACGCCGGCGAGGAGGGCGAGCGTGCCGACCGCCACCAGTCCGGGCGGTGCCCCGGCGAGCTCGGTGCGCAGCATGGGGTACGCGGTCGTGCGGCCGGCGGCGAGCAGGACCGTGATGCCGGTGAGCATCAGGACGCCGAGGAGCGCGCCGACGACGTAGAACTTCAGTGCCGCCTCGGTGCCGGGGCCGTCCTTGCGGAATCCGGCGAGCGCGTAGGCGGGCACGCTGGCCAGCAGGTAGCCGGCGGCGAGGAGCAGGAGGTCCTGGGCGCCGGCCAGCATCAGGGCTCCCGCGGAGGCGAGCTGGAGCAGGACGTAGAACTCGGTCTCGCGCGGGTCGGCGTACCGGCGGGGCATGGCGAGGGCGAGGACGAGCAGGGTGGCGCCGAGGATGACGATCCTGCTGGTGGCCGTGACCGGGTCGATGGCGAAGGACTCGCCGAAGGCCGTCTTGGCGGGGTCGGCCGCGGTGATCGCTGCGGCGGCGATTCCTCCGGTGCAGGCCGCTCCCGCCATGGCGCCGATCAGCCACTGGCGGCGACGCGGCAGCCACGCTCCAAGCAGCAGACCGAGCACGGCGGAGGCGGCGAGCAGGACCTCGGGCAGGAGGTCGAGGGGGTTCTCGTTCATCCCGGTCATCTCGTTCATCGCGCGAGCAGCTCCAGCACGGTGCGCGAGGCGGGTTCGATGACGTCGAGGACGAACCGGGGAGCGAGGCCGAGGACGACGCCCAGGGCCAGGAGCGGGACGATCGCGAGTCCTTCGTGGAGGCGGATGTCGGGGAACGGCCAGTCGGTGCCCGGCGCGGCGACGGGCAGCCGCAGCGGACCGAGGAACACCTGCTGCAGAGCGCGCAGGAACAGGCCCGCGGTGAGCAGGATCCCGAGCACGGCCAGTCCGGTGGCCACCGGCTCCGGGCCCAGACTCCCGGTGAGGATCTGGAACTCGGCGATGAAGCCGGAGAAGCCGGGCAGCCCGAGGGAGGCGAAGGCGGCGACGCCGGTCAGCGCGGCGAAGACCGGCGCCCGCCCGGCGACGCCGGAGTACGCGGACATCTCGTAGGTGCGCCCCCGCTCGTACAGCACACCGGACAGCAGGAACAGCGCCCCGGTCAGCAGCCCGTGGCTCACCATCTGGAAGACGGCCCCGGTGACGGCGAGTCGGCGGGCCTCTTCCTGGCCGGTGCCGACAGCCCCGGCCGCGCCGACCGCCAGGATGATGTAGCCCATGTGGTTGACGGAGGTGTAGGCGACCATCCGTTTGAAGTTGGTCTGGGCGAGCGCGACCAGCGCGCCGTACAGCACCGAGACCACTCCGACAATGACGAAGACGAGGGCGTAGTCCCGCCAGGCGTCGGGCAGGACGGGCATGGCGATGCGCAGGAAGCCGTAGGTACCCATCTTCAGCAGCACGCCGGCGAGGATCGCCGATCCTGCGGCCGGGGCGTCGGTGTGGGCGGGCGGCAGCCACGTGTGGAAGGGCACGGTCGGAGTCTTGACCGCCAGGCCGATGCCGATGGCGAGGAGGACGAGAGCACCGTACGCCGCACGCCCCGCCAGCGGGTCCGCGCGCGTCAGCTCGACGATGTCGAAGGTGTGCGGGTCGGCCGCAAGGTACAGGCCGATGAAGCCGAGGAGCAGGGCGAGTGAGCCGATGAAGGTGTAGAGGAAGAACTTCAGCGCGGCGCGGGCGGCGCCCCCGTGTCCCCATCCCGCGATGATGAAGTACATCGCCACGATGGACAGGTCGAAGAAGACGAAGAAAAGGATCAAATCGAGGGCGGCGAACAGGCCGAGGCACGTGGTCTGCAGGAAGAGGAACAGAGCCGCGAACTCCCGGACCCGCCGGGACTGGCGCCAGGCGTACAGCGCGCAGGCGAGGAACAGCACGCAGGTCACGGCGACCAGCGGAAGCGACAGGCCGTCGACTCCGACGTGGTAACTGATGCCGGCGCTGGGGATCCACCGGGCCCGGGTCTCGTACTGAATGCCGCCGTCGGCCCGGTATCCCGCCCAGACGATCACTGTCAGGAGCAGTTCGGCGGCGGTGGTCGCCACCCAGGCCGACAAGAAGAGGACACGGGGTGCGCTGCGCGGCACACACAGCAGTAGGGCCGCCACGGCGGTTGGAAGCAGGACGATGGCCGTGAGCACGGCGGTCACCTCACGAGGACGAGGACGACGGCGAGGACGGTGAAGGCGGCGACCGCCTGCGCGAGGTACTGGTGCAGCTGCCCGGTCTGCGGTCTGCGCGCCCAGCGTCCGAGCGCCCGCGCACCGCCCGCCACGCCCTCCACCGCGCCGTCGACCAGCTGTTCCGCTCGGGCATCGGCCCACCGCGCCAGTCGGACCGAGCTGCGGGCCGTGCCCTCGACAGCCCGGTCCAGCACCCGGTCGTCGAAGGCGGCGAGGGCGCCGGCGAGGCGCATGACCGGGTCTACGAGGAGGGAGCGCGCGGCGCTCTCCAGGCGCAACCAGTCGGACGCCCAGGCAGTGATCCGACCCGGAAGAGCGAGGAGTTGGGGTCCGCGCATCCAGACGAAAGCGGAGACGGCTATGGCGAGCGAACCGGACAAAATCAGTTCCCAGGCATGGGGTTCCGTTTGTCCTCCGCCGCCGAGCACCCGCTCGACCGCGTCCCGTACGGGTGGGAATGACATGACAGTCAGGGCGGCGCAGGCGACGGCCAGGGTCACCAACGGCAGCCGCGTCGCGTACGCCAGCGGCTCCTCACGCTCCTCCGGTACGGGAGCGGGTTGCCAGACGAACCAGAGGGCCTTGGCGCTGTAGACCGCGGAGACCACCGCGCCGGCCAGCCCGACGAGATACAACGCCGTGTTGTCCTCCAAGGCGCCGGCGAGAAGGACGTCCTTGGCCGCCCACAGCGCCAAGGGCGGGACCCCAGCCAGAGCCAGGGCTGCGACGCTGAAGGTGATCCCGGCCGTACGGTGCCTCCGGGCCGCACCGCGCAAGGCGGGCAGCGACTTGGTGCCCAGGGTGGTCAGCCAGGCCCCCGCGACCAGAAAGGCCAGGCTCTTCGCGGCGGCATGGGCCATGAGCTGCAGAGTTCCGCCAGTCACCGCACCGGCCCCGGCGGCGAGCACCATAAAACCGATCTGTGCGCAGGTCGAAGCAGCGAGCAGCTGCTTGAGGTCGGTCTGCGCCACGGCGACCAGGCCGAGCACCACCGCCGTCACCGCACCCGTCCACGCCACGACGGGCCCGCCCCAGCCGGACTGCGCGAGCAGCGGCTCCAGTCGCAGCAGCAGATACGCCCCCGCCACCACCATGGTCGCCGAATGCAGCAAAGCGGAGACCGAACTCGGGCCCTGCATGGCCCGGGACAGCCAGAAGCTAAACGGCAGCTGGGCCGACTTGCCGAACGCGGCCACGATGACGCCGGCGGTGATGACCGCCGACCACGCGCCGGTCGCGTCCGCGAGCTCGTCGAGGGCAAGGGAGCCGACCTGCCCGCTCGCCAGTGCGGCCCCGGCGGCGAGGTAGAGGCCGAGGTCGGCGGCCCGGGTGGTGAGGAAGGCCGTGTTGGCGGCATCACCGCGCTCGGGGTCCCGCCACCAGTAGCCGATCAATGCCCACGAGGTGGCGCCCATCGCCTCCCATGCCATCATCAGGACCGGCAACGTGGTCGCGGTGACCATCGTCAGCATCGCGCCGCCGAACAGCAGCATCAGCCCGAAGAAGCGGGCACGTGCCTCGCCCGGTCCGGTGTCCGCCACGCTGAAGAGGAGGACGGCCGCGGTAACCGCCGTAACGGTCACGACCATGAGGCCGGAGAGCCCGTCGACCGCGAGCCCGGCGGGAAGCCCTTCGAGCAGCGGCGCCTCGACCCTAGGGTGCTCGAACGCCACCGCGACGGCGAGGCCGAGAGCGGCGACGGCTGTCCCGACCGCGACCGTGGGGGCGTACCGGTCCGCCGGGCGCCCGACGACCGCGAGCAGCGTCCCCATGGTCAGCGGCAGCGCGACGAGTGCCCACAGCAGGGCGCTCACTCCTTCAGCTCCGCCGCCATGTCGGTCATGTCGACCTCGCGGGATCGGAACAGTGCGGTCACGACGGCGAATCCGATGGCCATCTCCACCGCCATGACCGTGACCGCCAGGACGACCAGTACCTGTCCGTCGGCCGTCTCCGGGGCGATGTACTGCCAGACGGCCGCCGCGCCGACGATGATGCCGCCCAGCATCAGTTCCAGCCCCATCATCAGCATCACGATCGACTGCTGAGTGAGCGTGCCGAACAGGCCGATGCTGAACAGGGCCGCTGCGAGCAGCAGAAAGAGCTCCAGGCTCATCGGCCCATCCCTCCCCGCACCGGGTCGTCAGCCCTACGCGCCTTGAGGTCGTCGCCGAAGCGGTCGTAGCGACCCCTCCGCGTGGCCAGGACCACGGTCGCGACGATGGTGGCGAAGAGGGCGAGGCCCAAGGTCATCATGGTGAGCATCTGAGGACCCATCAGCGACAGGCCCAGGTCCATGGTCGGATCGGCCGACGGCCTGCCGCGCCGGGACGGCCACGGGGCGAGCAGGATCCCGGCGGCGAGTACGGCGAAGACCGCCGCGCAGATCACGGCCGCGCCCTTCTTGTTGTGGACCATGGTCATGGGCATGAGCCCGGCCGGGTTCATCATGTACATCACCATGAACACGGCCATGATGGCCATCTCGATGGTCATCATCAGCACGATCACGACCCCGAGGTAGTCCAGCCCGAGGAGCAGCACCTCGCCGCCCACGCACAGCAGCGAGGTCAGCAGCGCGTAGGTGGCCCGGGCCATGGAGTCGAACCGGAACACCATGACCCCACTGGCCACAGCCAGCAGGGCCAGCACCCAGAAGATCACGTCATCGAGCACGGCCACCCTCTCCTCATCGGTTCAGGACGACTACGGCCACGACCAGGGCCTGAAGCAGGGTCAGCGGCACGAGCACCATCCACGCCAGCTCCATGTACCGCTCCATCCGCAGCGTGGGCAGCAGCCGACGCCCGGCCACCAGCAGCGCCAGCACGACTGCCGTCTTGAGCAGCGTCCACGCCCAGCCAGGCAGCAGTGGGCCCTGCCCGCCGCCGAGGAACAGCGGCACGCTGAAGCCGGCGGTCACCACGAGCAGCATCCACCGGCCGCCCAGCAACACCAGCCGGTCCACGCCGGTCAGTTCGACGGCGGCGCCCCCAGCCGCATCCCGTGCGAGCGGGTACTCGAAGGGCCCCCAGAACGCCATCGCGAGCGCACTCAGCAGATAGACCACGAACGCGACCGGCATCCACACCACGAACCACAGACCGTCCTGGGCCGCGACCACGTCCCCGACCCGCAGGGACTCGGCCCCCAGCGCGGCCGTGGTGATCGCGAACATGTGCGGCAGTTCGTACGCCAGGCCCTGCGCCAGGAATCGGTATCCGCCGATCAACGACAGCGCCGAGTTCGGCCCCCAGCCCGCCAGCCACACCGCCGCCCAGGCCAGCGCCTCCATCGCGTTGAACCACACGACGCCGACGGACGGATCGCTCACGGAACGGAAGCCCCACGGCAGTACGGCACCCGCGAGCACCGCGGCCACCGGGACCAGCACCACGCCCAGCCTTTCGAGCAGCCTGTCGGCGGCTGTCGTACGGCGCGGCTGCTGGACGAGCAGCCGTAGGGCTTCGCGTAACGGAGCCATCGCGCGACGCCCGGCCTCCCCGACGCTCCCGGCGTGACCCCGCTCGGCCACCCCGGACACCACCGCGTCGAGCCCGGCCGTGATCACGGCGGCCACCGCCAGGGCGACGGGAAGGATGACGGTCGCCCACAGTGGCGCGGCATCAGGCATGGGCCGCTCCTGACACGGGCGTGAGCGCGAGTTCGTCGATGTCGGGGTCCAGGCTGGCCACGATGATCCGCGCGCAGGCGAACTCCGCGCCGGTCAGCAACTCCGGAAGGATGTCGAGGAGCGCCCGCGACGGCGGCTGCTCTCCGTCCAGGCGTCCGCGCGGGCCGGTGAGCTCGCCCGGCGTCAACGGTCGTTCGTCGTCGAGCACTTCCAGGGCGCGCTCGATCTCGTCAACCCACATTCGCAGTCGGTCGTAGGAGTCCCCGTTCGCGGCGAGGGCCGGCCCGGTCACTCCGGACTCGCCCGCTCTGGAGGACGGCAACTCCCCCAGCCCGGCGATCGACCACCGCAGGACGCGCGACCGTTCCACCCCGCGCAGTACACCGCCCAGTTCGCGGCTGATCCCCAGGCGTGACGCCCCCGACAGCACCTCGTCCCGCAAGCGACGGCATCGCGCGGCGACGTCGTGCCAGCCCACGACGGCAAGAAGTCGCCCCACACTGTCCAGATGGGCGGCGCAGCGCTGGCGTGCCGCGCTGCCGCTGCTGACCTCCTCGCCCTGCGCGGCCCGCAGCCACGGCTCGTCCCAGAAGGGCATCCGATGTCCGGGCGGCGCCGGGAGATGGTCCACCTCCACGCCCTGCACGACGTCCCCTTGCAGGGTGAGGCGGAGGATGAGCCCCGTCGGCCAGTCGGGCAGACCGGGCCCGATCGGCACATGCAGCTGATCCAGCCTCAGCTCGTCCCGGTCGTCGCCCCGTTCCGCCATCGCCAGCCCCGCGACCTCTCCCATGGCGTGCATGTCGTGGCCCATGTGATCCATATGGCCGGCATGGCCTTCCTGATCCATGTGGTCCATGTGCCCGTCATGGTCGTCAGGGTCATGGCGCTCATGGCCCTCCTGTCCAAGGTGAGTCGCATGACCGTCGTGGCCTTGGTCCGCGGACTGGTGGCGACGGCCGTGGTCGTCGGGCGCTTGGGACGGCGAGCTGCCGTGGTGTGCGCGGTGGTCGTGATCGTCGCCGTGCGCATGAGCGCCAGAGCCGCCCGCTGTGGGGTCCCACTGACGGTCTGCCTCATGCTCGCGCGGAGTCGCAGCCCTGCCGGTCAGCTCCCTCCGCGCCCGGTCGAGCGCGTGCGCGACGTGGCCGGTCTCCTCCACCATGATCCGCACGGCCGGCTCGGGCATCGACCGCTTGATGCCGTCGAGCCACTCTCGGTCCTCCGGCTCGGGGGCACCGCAGACAACCAGCAGGTCGGCCGCCGCCGGTGCGCTCGCGGTGGGCCACTCCCGCCCACGCACTTCCGCCTCCACCGCCAGCCGGAGCTGCGTGGCGCCCGGCAACGCGACCGTCAGCACCGCCGGGCGCTGCATCGCCGTACGGCGCAGAAAGCCCCTCAGGTCCATCGCAGGGCCCCCTCACGCCAGGCGTACGCCACGGCCGCGAACAGAATGCCCAGGAAGAGGAACATCTCCACGACGGCCGTGGCGCCCACCTTTGAGACGACCTTCACCCACGGGTACATGAACAGCATCTCCATGTCGAAGGCCAGAAAGGTCATGGTGACCGCGTACCACCGCACATGGAATCTGGACACGGCATGCTCGCCCGGCTTGAGGCCCCCGGCGAACGGGCCCGCTTCCAGGGGAGTCCGCGCTGCCGCCAGCCACAGGCCCAGTCCGTAAAGGCCAGCCAGACCGGCCCCGACCACACCGAGAAGGACCAGCATCGGCTTCCATGCGTCCATCGCGCCCGGCCTCCGTTCTGCCCACCCGCCTGCCCAGGGTCACAGCCCACTCCTCGTACCCGAGGGCGTGGATTCGATGACGCAGCGCCTGCTCCATCGCGAAAAACCATGGTGCGCCGTCAGCCCCTTCGGACCCAGCAGGCGCGGCCTGAGGCACAGAGCCAACCCTCAGCGAACATTACCCCCAGGGGGTATGCTGGGCTACCTCTCTTGGGAAGGAGCAAGCACATGGCTCAGAAGGTGTACGACGTCAAGGGCATGACCTGCGCGCACTGCGTGCAGGCCGTCAGCTCCGAAATCAGCGGTCTCCCCGGCGTGAAGGACGTCCAGGTGGATCTGCCTTCGGGCAAGGTCACGGTGATCAGCGAGGAGCCGCTGGACACGGCCGCCGTCGCGGCCGCGGTCGACGAGGCCGGCTACGAGCTCGTGGGCGGCGAGGGACAGTGAACCGGCGGGTGGAACTGCTGCGCCGGGCTGCCGGTCACCCTGTCGTCAGGCTGACTGCGGCGGCGCTGCTCCAAGCCGCGGCCTCCCGGCTGACGGATCCCGCCGCGGCACCGGCGCGGAAGTCCTGCGCGTGCGGCCCCACTCGCTCCCCACAGGGCTGAGCCGCGTCGCACTTTGCGGACCGTCCTCCACCGTGAGACACACGCCGCTTGCCGCCCGGTCATCCACGACCGGTACGCTGATGCGCCGCGATGGGTTGCAGGGGCGTCATGTCGACGCCACGGCGAGATGACGGAGCGAATGAGCTACAGGGCCGGGACAGGGCGAGGCGCGGTGGGGCGTCTGATGCTCCTGCTGCTCCTCGCCCTCGGCCTGATGCATCTCCTCGCCCACACGGGTGACGCCGGCAGGAGCCGCGCACCCGAGACCGCCGCTCATGCCCACGCCGTTCAGCATGAGCCGACACCAGCGGGTGAGGCAGCCAAGGCTGTCGCAACGGCATCCGACCAGCACGATCATCATGGCACCGAGGGTGCGACGGAGTTCGGTGTGTGTGCCGCCGTCATCGGCTGCTGCGCTCTCCTGGCGGCCGGCAGTTGGCGACTTCGCGGGCGCCGCGCCGCCTTGCTCCTCCTGCTCAGGAGGCACAAGCGGCCAGCGTGGCCCGGCCTGTGCCGACCATCGGGTCCGACTCGTTTGCAGGGCGTAGATATCGCGCAGCTGGCAGTTCTGCGGATTTAGGTCGTCGCCACGGCGCGCAGGCAGTAGTCCTCGCCGTGCGACCTCGTACGACGAGATTTGGCAGCCCCAGAGTGCGGGACCATCGCGGCCCGACCGGGGCGGAAAACGCCTGCACCGCTGTCGCCGATCCGACGCATCCCTGCCACGTACGCCCCGGCGGACCGGACACGCCTTTCCCGCGTGCCGGCCCACCCGCGAAAGGTCATATTCGTGACTCAGCCCTACCTCGCCCCCCGTGCCGGTGTGCCCACCCAGCCGCAGGCACACGCCCCGTTCCCGCAGCAGTACCAGCGTCATCCCGCACAGCCGCCCCGCCCGCCACGTCAGCAGCAGCCGCCTCTCCACGCCGACCCGGATGTCCGGCCGGCCCAGGACCCGGCCGCCGGGGTTCCGGAATTGGGGCAAGCTCCCCGCCAGACTCCTGATCCGGACGCTCCTCCCCGGACCGGTGGGCGCCGGGCCCGCCGACGGGCGCAGAAGCGGACGCCGGTGATCGGCGACTACCTGGGATACGCCACGACGTTCGTCGGTGCGGGCCTGATCAGCGGCGCGGTAGTGCACCATCCGCTGGACCCGGACCGGTACACGGTGATCGCGCTGGTCGGAGCGGGCGTCTTCCTCTGTGCGACCGTGCTGAACGAGTTCATCCTCAAGCGGCAGCGGCCCAGTGCCTCCAAGGTGGTCGCGATCGTGCTGGCCTCGCTGGCGTTGTCGTTCGGCATCGGCATGCTGAGCGGCGGACTCCAGCACTTCGAGGACTTCCCCGAGCGAGCGGCGATGCTGATTCCGTTCGGTCTGGCTCTGTCCTTCGTGGCCTATGTGCTGCGTTACGACGCCGCGCGCTGGCGCAGCATCATCGGTCCGACCGGGCTGCTGGTGCTGGTCACCGCGGCGGTCGCGTTCGTCGGGCTGCGCGGTATCGCCGCCGACATGGCTGCGGAGTCCGGCGGAGGCGGCCACAGCCACGGCGAGGAGAGCACCGGCGAGGCTGAGACTCACGAGGACAACACCGGGGAGAGCACCGGCGAAGCGGAGACGCACGAGGGCCACTCCGAGGACGCCGGAACGAAGGCACCTGATGCCTCGCCGAGCGCCGAAAGCACCGAGACGGGTGCGGGCAAGGAAGAAGCCGGCCACGCAGAGGACGGGCACACCCACTGAGTCGCGGCACCGGGAGCCGCGGCGCGCTGGAGTTGCTGCGGCTCCCGGCACCCAGCTGTGCGTTCGGGCTCGTTGCTCCTGGGTTCGGCGGTCATCCTCGGTCAGTGCACGTGCGGGCCCCCGCTCGACTGCGGTTTGCCACGCGGCACGAGCGCCAAGGCCACCAGCGCGGTGGCCGCCGCCGCCACCGCACACACCGTGAACGCATCGGCGAAGCCACTCGCAGAACCTCGCTCGAAGCCGGACGCGGCGACGGTCGAGACGACGGCGACGCCTATCGAGCCGCCCACCTCGTGGAAGGTGTTGACGACCCCGGAGGCGAGTCCTGCCTCCTGGTGCTCCACCATGGCCAGCGCGGTCGTCGTAGCGGTGACGAACACGGCGCCGATGCCGAGGGAGGCGATCACGAAGCCCGGCAGGAGACGTCCGTACACGCTGCCGTTCTCCGAGAGCTGGGTCAGCGGGATGGTTCCGGCGGCCGCGACGATCATGCCGGCGACAGCCGTCGGCCGGCTGCCGATCCGGCCGACGAGCCGGGATCCGAGATGGGCACCGGCACCGGTGGCAACGGCGACGGGCAGGAACACCAGTCCGGTCCGCAGCGGGCTGAACCCCCGGACATGCTGCAGATACACGGACCCCAGAAAAAAGAACGCGATCAGCAATGCCGTGGCGATCAGCATCAGGAAGGCCCCGGCGAGCACCGGCCGCCGGGTGAACATCCGCAAGTCCATCAGCGGGGCCCGGCTGGCTCGTTCGACCGCCGCGAAGGCCGCGTAGGCGAGCACCCCACCGGCCAGCGGCAGCAGGGTCGAGGCGTCCGCCCAGCCGGCGTCCCCGGCCTTGACCAGGCCGTAGATGAGAGCGGCGGTGCCTGCCGTTACGAGCAGCGCGCCAGGGGCGTCGAGGCGCGCGGGCTGTGGAGCGCGGCTCGGCACGACGGCGGGCAGGGCGATCAGCAGGAGCAGCCCGACGGGGACGTTGATGTAGAACACCCACTGCCAGCCGGGTCCACCGGTCAGGGCTCCACCGAGCAGTACACCCGCTGCCGAGCCGGTGCCGCCGATCGCCGCCCAGACGCCGAGCGCCTTGTTGCGTTCGGTTCCGTGGAAGGTGGTGGTGACGATGGAGAGCGCGGCGGGGGACATCAGAGCGGCGCCTACGCCCTGGCCGATGCGCCCGCCGAGCAGCGTCGGGGCGTTCTCGGCCAGCCCGGTGACCAGTGACGCGGTGGTGAAGAGGACGAGTCCGGCGAGCAGGGTGCGGCGTGCGCCGAGTGCGTCTGCGAGTCGGCCGCCGAGCAGCATCAGCCCGCCGAAGCAGAGGGTGTAGGCGGTGACCACCCAGGTCAACGTCTCCCGGTCGAGGTCGAGGTCGGCCGCCATGTCGGGCAGGGCGACGTTCACGACAGTGACGTCGAGGATCAGCATGAACTGGGCGAGACAGATCAGTGCCAGTGCTGCCCAGCGGCGCGGGTCTGCGGGCGGGTGGTGGGCGTGTTCGGCGGTGTGGGGTGCATCGGCCGCTGAGTGGGTCATGACGGGTCCTTCGGGTGCGTCGTTCCGGTCGGATCCGCGCCGCGGGTGGGCGCGAGGAGGAGAGCGAGGACCACGCCCGTCACGGTCACACCGGCCCCAGCGAACATCGCCGGGCCCATGCCGTCGACGAACGCGTGGCGGGCGGCCTTGGCGAAGGTGGTTCCGGCCTCACCGGGCAGTCGCTCGGCGAGGGCGAGCGCCGTACCCAGGGATTCCTTGGCGGAGTCGAGAAGACTCCCGGGAACAGGAGCGGGGATGGCGTCGAGGCCGCTGCGGTAACGGTCGGAGAGCAGGCTGCCCATGACGGCGACTCCGGTCGCCGCGCCGAGCTGGATGGCGGCGCTGTTGGTGGCCGAGCCGACGCCGAGGTCCGTTTCGGGCAGCGAACCGACGATGGCGTCGCTGGTCGCGGTGATGACGAACCCGGCGCCCGCGCCCAGCAGCAGCATCGCCACCAAAGCCCGGCCGTAGCCGTCCGCGGTCTCGGTGGTGGCGAGCACCGCCGAGCATGCGCCCAGCAGCGCGAGCCCGGCGGCTGATACCGCGCGCATGCCGAGACGGGGCACGAGGACGCCCGCCAGCGGTCCCGCGACCAGCAGGGCCAGGGCGGCGGGGCCGAGCCGAAGTCCGGTCTGCCCGGCGCTGTAGCCGAGAACGAACTGGAAGTACTGCACGACCACGAAGAGCGTGCCGATCAGCGCGAAGGCACCCAGCAGAACCAGCAGGTCACCGGCCGCGAGAGCGCGGTGCCGGAAGATCCGCAGCGGCAGCATCGGGGACGCGGCCCGGCGCTGCCAACCGACGAAGGCGGCGAGCAGCAGGACACCCGCCGCGAAGGCGACCAGCACGGCGGCACTGGTCCAACCGCGGTCGGGTCCTTCGATGACCGCCCACAGCACGCTCGCCACGGCCAGGACGGAGAGCAGGGCTCCGGCCGGGTCCGGCCGCCCGGTCTCGGGGGCCCGGGAGTCGGGCACGAACAGGGCGGCGGCGACGAGCCCCGCGACACCTATGGGGAGGTTGATCAGGAACACCGATCCCCACCAGTAGTGGCTGAGCAGCCAGCCGCCGACCATCGGCCCGATCACCGTCCCGACGCCGACGGCCGCCGACCAGACGCCGATCGCCCTCGTGCGTTCGGCACCGCGCGGGAAGATGTTCCCGATGACCGCGAGCGTGGCCGGCATGATCAACGCCTCACCCAGGCCCATGACCCCGCGCGCCAAGACGAGGGCGGTCACGGAACCGGCGTACGCGGCAGCCACCGAGGCACCCGTGAACAGCGCCAGGCCCGCCATGAAGACCCACTTGCGGCCGAGCCGGTCCGCGAGACTGCCGCAGAACAGCACCAAGCTGCCCGACATCAAGGCGTAACTGTCGACAATCCATTGCAACTGGCGTGTGGATGCGCCGAGTTCACCGACGAGAGTCGGCAGGGCGACGTTCAGCACGGTGGTGTCCAGCCCGACGACCAGCAGGCTCACGCTCACGACGGCGAGGGTGAGCCACCGCCGGGCCGGCGGGGCCGCGATAGGCCGTGCGGCGGTTATCGGATGAGTCACGGAAGGCACGAGGTCCCCTCTCTCCTGCACGGTCTCGCTCGACCACGCCACTGAACCATACTGTTCAGTTCACATGTACTCAACCGTACAGTTCAGGTGGGTGCTATGGTCGGTGCCATGAGCGTGGACAGCGTCAGGCGGCCTCCGAGCGGACCCCGCGCGGAGCTGAAGCGGCAGGCCATCGTGCGGGCCGCCCGCGAGCTGTTCCTGCGCGACGGCTTCGGGGTGGGAATGGACACCATCGCCGCCGAGGCAGGTGTGTCGAAGGTGACCGTCTACAACCACTTCGGCAGCAAGGAAGCCCTCTTCACAGCGGTCATCACGGACGCACTCGACGAACCGCTGGCCGGGGAGTCGTCGGCCGCGCTTGAGGGTCTGACTGAGGCCGAGGACCTGCGGGCCGCCCTCGTCGAGGCGGCCCGAACCTGGGTCCACGCCGTGCGCACCAACCACGAGGTGACCGCTCTGCGCAACCTCGTCGCCGCCGAACTACACCGCTTCCCCGAGCTGGGCGAAGCCTGGAGACACCGCGGCACGGAGAGCCACCACCCCGCCGTCGCGAACGCTCTGCGCGCCCTCGCCGAGCAAGGCCGGCTGGAGATTTCCGACCTGCAGGTGGCGATCATCCAGTTCTACGGGCTTCTGGTCTTCCCCCACATGGTCTTCAGCTCCTACGGCACGCACATCGACGAGGACCTGACGGACCGCCTCGTCACCAGCGGCGTCGACATGTTCCTCGATCACTACGGCCCACGCAGTCGGTAGCGATCCGCCATCGGCGTCGGCGCTTGCGCCGGAACTCCACCCAGGGGTGGGCAAGATGTATCCACCCCAGGGCCGATCCATCCTCGCGACCACTTTGGTGAGATAGACGGTGTGACCGCTGTAACTACCGCGCTGCCCCGCGTATGGCCCAGCCCTGACGGCAAACCACTTCCGCCCGCCGAGGCGGCCGAGGTCTTCCGTACCTTCGCCCGTGATCTGGCCGCAGGCCGTCGACATTGGGATGCCGAGACCGCGCGCTTCATCGCCGAGCTGTTCGACCGACTGGCAGCCGAGTGGGACACCTCCCAAGCCACCGGTCGTGACGATCCGCTGCGCGATGCCCTGGAGCGTGGCGGGCCGCTCCCCAACGGCCCCTGTCTGGAGGTAGGTTCCGGCACCGGCCTATTCACCCCATTGCTCGGCCGTTTCTTTCCGCAGGTGATCAGCGTGGATCTGTCGGAGCAGATGCTGCGCCAGGCCGCGGGGCGCTCACCGCTGCGTGTGCGTGGCGACGCCAGCATTCTTCCGGTGGCCGATGCCCGGGTCGCGGCCATCGCAGCCATCGACATGCTCCTCTTCCCCGCCGAGACCGCCCGCGTCCTAGCCCCGGACGGTGTGCTGCTGTGGATCAACCAGCTCGGTGAGGACGGGCCGCTGTACCTGCCCGCCGATGAAGTCGCCGCGGCTCTGCCAGGGCAGTGGCAGGCCATCGAGGCCGAAGCCGGCTGGGGCAGCTGGGCCGTACTGCGCCGCGCCTGTTGAACCAGCTCAGCGGGCTTCGTTCAGCTGCCGCTCGGTGGGGGCGGGACACCTGGCGGTGCCCCGCCCTTGGGCCGGAGAGCCGGTGGGTCAGACGGTCGCGGGCAACGGCTCGGCAGCGGACGGCGCCGCCAGTCGGCCTGAGCGGTGCAGGCCGTACAGGGCGACCGCGCACGCCAGGCCGAGGGCGAACAGCGTGACCCACGGCAGCGCCGGCATCCCGGCCGCGCGGGCGGCGTCGAGCGCGGCGCCCGTGCCGAGGTTCCCGACAGTGATGCCGATACCGCAGATCGTGTTGTACAGCCCGTAGTGGGTGGCGACGAGGCGATCACCGGAGAGACGGACGATGGTGTCCATCTCGAACGGGTAGGCGATCATCGTGCCGATGGCCAGCAGCAGTGCGGCGAGCGTCGGCGGAACCGCCGCGAGGAGCCACAGTCGGATCCCGGACTCCGGCACGGGCACGGCGGTGGCCAGCAGCAGGGGCACGAAGGCCAGGCCCATCGCCGCCAGCCCGCGCACGAGCGCCTGCCCGGGCTCGTATCGCGCCTTGCACCACGCTGTCACCCGCGTCTGCCCGACGATCGTGCTCAGACCGGAGACCGCGAAGAGGACCGCCACCGCGGCCGTGCCGAACTCCCCGTCGCCGCCAAGTCGGCGCACCTCCAGAGGCAGGGCCAGATAGACCTGGAAGGACAGGACGTACGAACCGATCATGGCGACGGAGAAGAGCAGAAAGGGCCGGTTCGCGAGGATGCCGCGCCACTGGGCGAGCACACCCTGAGCGTCGTCGCTGTCCTGTTTCTTGGTGTCGTCGGCTCGCCGGGCGGGCAGTGCGCGGATCTGTACGACGCTCAGCAGGGCGAAGATCCCTGCGGCGACCAGGCAGGTGATGCGGAAGTCCACCCCGGTCAGCACCATGCCGACCAGGGGGCCCAGCAGGATTCCGGCCTGATAGAAGACGTTGAACAGTGCGAACGCCTCGACCCTGCGCTCGCCGGCGTCGGCCGCGAGGTACGCCCGTACGGCCGGGTTGAACAACGCCCCCGCCAGGCCCGTGGCTGCCGAGGCGGCGAGCAGCGCGGGCAGCGAGTCCACCAGACCGAGCGTCGCGAAGCCGAGGGTGCGCAGCACGCACCCGGCGATGATCATCGGCTTGTAGCCGATCCGGTCGGCGAGCGTGCCCCCGACCAGGAACATGCCCTGCTGGCTGAAGTTCCGTACGCCCAGGACGAGCCCGACGAGCCAGCCGGCCAGCCCGAGCGTCCCGGACAGGTGGGCGGCCAGATACGGCATCAGCATGTAGAAGCCGAGGTTGATGGTGAACTGGTTCACCATCAACAGCTGGACACTGCGCTCGTACGACCGTACCTGGGTGAGCATCCCCTTCACCGGCCCTCCTCCGCGGAGTCGGCACCCGGTACGACCTCGGTGACGTCGTGGTGTGCGCCTTGCAGGGTGAGGGGATCGACCACGCTGGTGCACCGGGTCCAGCGGGTGACCTCCTTCTCGTCCAAGCGGCCGATCACTTCCGGTTCGGGCGCGGGCGGAGTGTCCAGCAGGCCGTGGGCGGCGCAGTAGTCGTCGTCGTAGACAGTCCCCAGGTAACGCTGCGGGCCGTCGGGAAAAACTGCGACGATCCGTGCGTCCGCCGGCATCGTCCGGGCCAGCCAGCCGGCCACCAGCGCGACCGCGCCCACGCTCCATCCCCCGGTGGCGTAGTGCGAGGCGGCCAGCTGGCGGCACGTCCACACGGCCTCGTGCGGGGCGACCCAGTGCACCTCGGAGAACTGCTCGTAGGCGACGTTGCGGGGGTAGATGCTGGAACCGAGTCCGCGCATCAGACGGGGTCGGGCGGGCTGTCCGAAGATCGTCGAACCGGTGGTGTCCACACCGACGACGGTCAGCTCCGGGTAGAGCTGCCGCAGGACTCGCGAGACACCCGCCGAGTGGCCGCCGGTGCCGACGCTGCACACCAGCACGTCGATGTGGCCGATCTCGGACGCGAGTTCGAGGGCCAGCGGGGTGTAGGCGGCGACGTTGTCCGGGTTGTTGTACTGGTCCGGGCACCAGGAGTCGGGGTGCTGCTCCAGTAGCCGCTGAACGCGTTCTCGGCGGGCCTGCTGCCAGCCGCCCGTGGGGTGTGGCTCGGAGACGACGTTGACCTGGGCGCCGTACGCGGTCAGCAGCCGGGTCATGGACAGCTCCAGCCCTGGATCGGTGACCAGGGTGACCGGGTGGCCGTAGACCATCCCGGCCAGGGCCAGCCCGAGGCCCAGGGTGCCGCTGGTGGACTCGATGATCCGTCCACCGGGCCGGAGGTCGCCGCGGGCCCTGGCCCGCTCCACCATGTGCAGCGCCGGCCGGTCCTTGATACCCCCAGGGTTGAATCCCTCAAGCTTCGCCCAGAAGCCGCGCCCGGCCGGAGCCAGGGGTTCCGACACCCGCAGCAGCGGGGTGTTGCCGACCAGTCCGGACAGGGCGGACTGGCCGGGGCCGACCGCGGTCTTGGTCAATGACTGCATGTCTGTGTTGTCGCTCTCGCTCGATGAGTGCAGGGTGCGGATTCATCTCGCGCCCCATGGCGACAGGGCGGACCGTGGGTCCACGGTCAGGCCATGGGCGCGCGGCAGCCGGCGAGGTCGGTCGGCTGCGAGCGAGTGGTCTAGATCCGCCACCGCGAGGTATGGACGAGCGCCATTCGGCCGGTTCGGGTGCCGTGACGTCTGCGGACTTCACGCCGTGCGAGGGGGCTGCCCACCACCAGTGTCACGGCGACGAGGACGACGACGGCCATCGCGACGAGAGGAAGCTCCTCCGCCGACTGGGCCGTCGTGCGGACGATCATGTCCGACGCACAGTCCTCACCTCCGTGAGGGCCGTGAGGGCCGTGAGGCCCGTGAGGATCTCCGTCCGCCGGGAGCACCGAGGCAGCGGCAGGGAGGGACACCGATCGGTGTGTCTCCTCAGGCATTCCATGGACAACGGCGCACAACATCAGTGCCATCACCACGACGCCGAAGATCACCGAGACGAGTGGGCGCCACCACGACAAGCCGCTTGGGGTCCACAAGGCACGCCCGGGCGTACGGGAGTGTGTCGGCACAGGTCCTCCGCGCTGCTGCGACCCCTCCTACGAGTACGCAGGAAGACACAGACATGGGTGGGGGGTGCAGGACGGCATCGACGAACGTGACGACCCATCATGAGCACAGGGCGCGTAGCTCGTCGCGCGCTCTCAGCCGAACCGGTGACGACCGGCAGGCCGGTTGGCGGACTCTGTACTTCTAGACCTGCTGAACCAAGGAGGCGGCTCTTGGAGCCATAGGAGACATCCCACCCGCACGCAGATCAGCGGCAGACACGCGAAGGGCCGAGGCGTCCTCGGCGCCGGTTGATTCGCGAACCGACGCTGCAAAGCACGGCGAGGCCAAGACAGAACCCTGCTGCGGCTGCCCTGACACACACTCCTGCCCGGGATGCGACGGCTCGTGACCACCACGGTGATCACCAGACACCCCTGCGAACAGCGGAGAAGACTCTGCGGCTACATGGCGAATGTCATCGGCCGGCGGCACCGGCGAGGTCGTTGCGCTGGTGGAGAGGTGTCCCGCGACGGTCTCGACGTGCACGCCATGGGTCAGGAGGACGCCGAACAGAAGTACTGCCACGGCCAGCACGCGCAGCAGCGGACCCGCATCGGAGCGGGCCCGGAGCATACGCTGGGGCGACCAAGCCGTAACCATGCCGTGATCCTAGCGGCTTGCCGCCAGTGATCCACCACCACTCCTGAAACTCAGGGTTAACTCGCCGGGGAATGGCTCGTTTGCACCGGCGAGTGTGCGCCCGGGCGCGGATGGCGGCGCGACGTCAGCCGGTGGTCGGTGAGGACCGCACGCCTCAGTGCGCGTGCCCGGCCTCTGCCGAGTCGGACTGGGCATGCGAAGGCTTGCCGGACTCGCCCATGCCGCCCGCATGCACCGTGAAGGCTGCCGTTCGCACCTTGCCCTGGTGCTGGAAGTCCAGGAAGAGGCGGTACGCGCCGGCGCTGGGCGCCGTGGCCGTGAAGGAGACCTCGGGGCCGGGCTGGGTCTTGCCGTCGCCGGGCTCACCGTTGGGGTGGACGTGCAGGTAGGCGAGGTCACCGGAGCGCAGGGCGACCAAGTGACCGTAGGCGCCCAGGTACGGCTGAAGGTCTTGGACCGGCTTGCCGTCCTTCGTCACCGTGAGCGTCAGCTCGCGGGCCCTGCCGGGAATCAGGTCGCCTTTGAGCTTCACCTCGTAGCCGTCGACATCGGCGGTCGCGTTGTGCTCCGGCAGGGCAGCGGGCTTGTACGTCCCGGCTGCCGCGAGGTCGGTACCGAGTGTGACGGCCGCGCCGCCCTCGGGCTTGAAATCGGCGAAGACGCGGTAGCTGCCAGCCTTGGGCAGCTCCACCGGCGTGGACCAAGTGCCGTCCGACGCACGGGTGGGATGTAGGTGGCGGTAAACGGTCAGGTCGCGCGAGGCCAGGATCAGATGCAGTTCCTTGCCGTGTTCGCGCTGGTACGCCGTGAGGCTGTGGCCGGTCCCGTCGTGTACGACGGCGAAGCGCAACTCGGATTTCTCGCCGGCCTTCAGGAGCGGGTCTTGAGGTCGAGCGTGTAGCCAGCCTGTGAGACCTGCAGCCCTCCTGGCGACGCCGCCGCTTCGCGCCCACCGCCCGTCTCCTCGTGGCCGGCAGCCGCGTGGCCGTCGTGGGCAGCGCTTCTTGGCGCGGGCGAGAGCTCGCCGACGGACCCTCCCACGCCGTAGGCGGTGCCGAAGGTCGCGGCGAGCGCGGCGGCGAAGACAGTGATCCGTAGTCCGGTGTTCATGACCCACTCCTCATCTCCCTGGCCGCTCATAGGTGCGACCGTGCACCTCAAGATACCCCCAGGGGGTATAAAGTCAAGCAGGCATAGACTCTTGCGCTCGATACGGGTGGGGGGTATACATGGAGCCGTCGCCGGTACCCCTGGGGGGTATCACCGCCACCATCTGAAGAGGACGATCCCATGTCGAACTGCTGCACCCCCGACGGAAGCTGCCACACCAGCTCGGAGATCAAGACCACTTACAAGGTCGACGGTGTCGGCAGTGCCCACTGCCAGGGCGTTGTCGCCAGGGCGGTGGGTGCCCTGGAGGAGGTCGCCGCGGTCGAGGTCGAGATCGGTACCGGCCTGGTCACGGTGACGACCGCCGCCGAGCCTGACGAGTCGCTCGACGCGCTGATCGCCAAGACCGTCGACGAGGCCGGATACGACTTCGCCGGCCGCGTGGCCGCCTGATCCACCGACCTCGGCGGGGCCGGCATGCCCGGCCGGCCCCGCCCCTATCCAAGATCGCGTCCGTGAGCTGCGAGGAGCAGACATGACCACCACCACGCCCGGCGCCGCCGAGGTCGAACTCGCCATCGGCGGCATGACCTGCGCCTCGTGCGCTGCCCGGATCGAGAAGAAGCTGAACCGCATGGACGGGGTCGAGGCCACCGTCAACTACGCCACGGAGAAGGCCAAGGTCACCTTCCGCGAGGACATCACCGTCGGGGAGCTGATCGCCACGGTGGAGGCCACCGGCTACACGGCCCGAGAGCCCGAGCCCGCGCGCACCGAACCAGAGGCCGGCAGCGGCACCAACTCGGCCGAGGGCGATGAACTGCGGCCGCTGCGGCAGCGGTTGACGGCAGCCGTGGTCCTCGCCGTCCCCGTGATAGCGATGGCCATGGTCCCAGCACTTCAGTTCGATTACTGGCAGTGGCTTTCGCTGACGCTGGCGGCGCCGGTGGTGACGTACGCCGCCTGGCCTTTCCACAAGGCCGCTTGGACCAACGCCAAGCACGGCGCGGCGACCATGGACACGCTCATCTCCGTCGGCACTTCGGCGGCGTTCCTGTGGTCGCTGTGGGCGCTGTTCTTCGGCACTGCCGGCATGCCCGGCATGACTCACCCCTTCGAGCTGACCATCGCCCGCTCTGACGGCGCCGGGAACATCTACCTGGAGGCCGCGGCCGGTGTGACGGCGTTCATCCTGGCCGGCCGGTACTTCGAGGCCCGCTCCAAGCGGAAGGCGGGGGCGGCGCTCAAGGCATTGCTGGAGCTGGGCGCCAAGGAGGTCACTGTCCTGCGCGGCGACCGGGAGGAACTTGTCCCCGTCGGCGAGTTGAGGGTCGGCGACCGGTTCCTGGTGCGGCCCGGCGAGAAGATCGCCACCGACGGTGTGGTCGTGGAGGGCTCGTCCGCTGTGGACGCCTCCATGCTCACCGGCGAGTCCGTACCGGTCGAGGTCGGCGTCGGCGACGCGGTCACCGGTGCCACGCTGAACGCCGGCGGGCGCCTGGTGGTGCAGGCCACGCGGGTTGGCGCCGACACCCAGCTCGCCCGGATGGCCAAGCTGGTGGAGGACGCGCAGAACGGCAAGGCCGCCGCCCAGCGGCTCGCCGACAAGATCTCCGCCGTCTTCGTCCCGGTCGTGATCGCCCTGGCCTTCGGCACGCTCGGTTTCTGGCTCGGCAACGGCGCGGGCCTGACCGCCGCCTTCACCGCCGCCGTCGCCGTCCTGATCATCGCCTGCCCCTGTGCCCTCGGACTGGCCACCCCGACCGCGCTGATGGTCGGCACCGGACGCGGCGCCCAGCTCGGCATCCTCATCAAGGGCCCCGAGGTCCTGGAGACCACCCGCAAGGTCGACACCATCGTCCTGGACAAGACCGGCACCGTCACCACCGGCAAGATGACCCTGCTCGCCGTGCACACCGCCGACGGCACCGACGAGGACCAGGTCCTGCGCCTAGCGGGAGCCTTGGAGCACTCCTCCGAGCACCCCATCGCCCAGGCCGTCGCTTCCGGCGCCGCCGCCCGTGTCGGCACGCTGCCCGCCCCGGAGGACTTCGCGAACATCGCCGGGCTCGGCGTCCAGGGCATCGTGGAGGGTCACGCGGTCCTCGTCGGCCGCGAGAAGTTGCTGGCCGAGTGGGCGATGAGCCTGTCGGTGGAGTTGGAGCGCGCCAAGGCGGAGGCCGAGGCTGCCGGTCGCACGGCGATCGCGGTCGCGTGGGACGGCGAGGCCCGCGCGGTCCTTGAGGTCGCCGATGCGATCAAGGAGACCAGCCCGGAGGCGATCAAGCGGCTGCGCGCCCTGGGCCTGACGCCCATCCTGCTGACCGGCGACAACAAGGCGGTCGCCGAAGCCGTCGCCGCGGAGGTCGGCATCGCTCCCGAGCACGTGATCGCCGAGGTCATGCCGCAGGAGAAGGTCGACGTCGTCAAGCGCCTGCAGAGCGAGGGCCGGTCGGTCGCCATGGTCGGCGACGGCGTCAACGACGCCGCCGCCCTGGCCCAGGCCGACCTGGGGCTGGCGATGGGCACGGGCACGGACGCCGCGATCGAGGCCGGTGACCTCACGCTGGTGCGGGGCGACCTGCGGGTCGCGGCGGACGCCATCCGGCTGTCCCGCAAGACGCTGGGCACCATCAGGTCCAACCTGTTCTGGGCCTTCGCCTACAACGTCGCCGCTCTCCCGCTGGCCGCCGCCGGCCTGCTCAACCCTATGATCGCGGGCGCGGCGATGGCCTTCTCCTCGGTCTTCGTGGTCGGCAACAGCCTGCGCCTGCGCGGCTTCCAGCCCGCCGACCGCTGACCCGCCACCGACGGAGTGAGGGAGACCACCGTGGCTGGATACGCAGGCCAGAAGGAAGACATCGTCCGACGGTTGCGCCGGATCGAGGGCCAGGTGCGCGGGCTTCAGCGCATGGTCGAGGAGGACGCCTACTGCATCAACGTCCTCACCCAGGTCGCCGCCGTCAACGCCGCGCTCCAGTCCTGCGCTCTGGCCCTCCTCGAGGAACACCTCAACGGCTGCGTCACAGAGGCGATCGTGGAGGGCGGCGAGCAAGCCCAGGCAAAGGTCAGCGAGGCGTCCCAGGCCATCGCCCGGCTCGTACGGGCCTGACCACCGAGGGACCGGGCGCCGGCGGATCAACCGCCGGCGCCCGGATTATTGCCGTAGCCACCGCCGCACGCGCTGCCGGAAGCGAGCGGCGAGGGACCGGCGCCTTGGTTCGGAATGTCCTTGGCCGGACTGGCCGGTGCCGGTGCGTGCAGCTTCGATCTGTCTCGGCGTCCACCGTTCGGCCCACTGGGCGGTGTTACCGCGGATCCAGTAGTGGGATTGGCAGGGGTAGCTCCAGTTTCCGATGGAGGGGCTGAGGCTGATGGATGCACCGTCGAAGGTGAGGCTCCAGTCTGCCGGGCTGAGCGGCGTGACGACCTTGTTGCCGCACCCGCAGCAGCACAGGTGGACCACCGTCGTGAAGGGCAGGGACACGTAGAGGACGCCGGGTTCGAGCTGTTCGGGAATGTAGTGGACGAACTCGTGGGTGAGCCGTACCGCTCTCACGGAGTGTCCTCGTTGGTCAGGACGTTGCCATCGATCTGGTACACACTGTGGAACTCCTGCTCGAGGTCCAGGTAGAACCCGCACAGCTTCTTCCACCTGATGACGGCCAGCGTTGCGTTGAGCGCGTTGAGATCGGCGATCTGGATGTTCCGCTGGTAGTCGTTGGGGCCGGCACCGTCTGCCACGGGGATGCGCTGGTGGTCGTGCACGTGCTGACGCCTGGTCGAGGTGCTGGTGGTGACCCTTAACAGGCCGGACAGTTGTCCGTCGGTCTCGTATACGCCCATCCCCACGTCGATGAACGCCACCTGGTGCCCCTCAAGTCCCTCGACGATCCGGCGTCGAGCGGTGTTGTCGTCCAGGGACAAGAAGACGGAGTCCGCTGTGCCCAGCGTGTCGATGTTGGTCTCGTCCACGTAGACGGGGTGGGCGATGACGCCGGGGTGCATCCGGCTGTAGACCGCAGCGAAATGCTCGGCCTTGTTCGGGGTCGCCTCAAGTTCTTCGCGGGAGACCGCGCCAGGCGAGCGGAAGGCGTTGTGCTGCAGGAACTTGTCACCGTCGTAGAGATGGATCTCCGCCACGGGAGTCTTCGCGACGAGGTCGAGGATGTAGCTTCCGGTTCCTCCCAGCCCCACGATGGCCACACGCAGGCCCCGAAGACGGCGTGAGACGGTTGCGATGCCGGCCCTGCTGGAGGCGGTGTCCGCGTACCGGAAGACCGGATCCTCGACAGGGTCGTCCAGGACGGGAAACGTCACCGCGGTGGCCTCGGGGTCCAGTTGCTGGACCTGGGAGGCCAAGATGGCGGCGTAGGTCGTCATCTTGGCGTAGTAGTCCGTGTAGCCGGCTGCCGGCTTGCTGGAGAAGGTGAAGTCGACTTCCACCCCGGGCGCCGGGTTCTGCCGCCCGCGGCTGTTGATGAGGGCTTCGAGCGGCTGCCCAAGGTGGTTGCAGGGCTCGGCGCCGCTGAACATGACGACGTGCGTGCTCGGGGCCACTGTCACGTCACCGGCCAGAGACAGCTCCGAGACGAGAACTCCGTAGCGGACCTGGCGCTGGGCATCCACGTAAGGCACGTGGTGCATCAGCAGCAGCCCGGACCGGACTTCGATCTCGTATCCCTCGTCCTGCAGGCGGCGCAGGTCCGGGCTACGACTTATCAGTTGCGGTGACACTGAACACCGTCCTGTTCTTGATCTTCACGCTGTTGCCTGCGGTGAGCGTGCCCTCGGCCGGCTTCTGGTCGGCATGCCGGAAGCTGACCGTGATGAGGACGTAGGGGCCGGTGGGCACCGGGTCGAAGGCGAGAGAGACGACCGCCTCGAAGGAGAGTGCGTCCGTGGACACGGTTCGCTCCTGCCCGTTGACGATGATCTTGTAGTCGCGGGGGTGCCCAGACTCGCTCGGGGTGTCGGGACGGCTCACGGCCAGCTCCTTCTTCATCGTTTTCATTGACGACAGTGAAAGCGTAGCACGGGAGGGGCTGAGGGTGCGTGGACTCGTCCACGCGGGTGACCTCGCGCCAGATCCCCGCGGCTGGCATGCTGTTCAGCCGTGCTACTGGAACTCGCCGGACGTCACCCGCTGTTGCGCGACAGCCTCGCCATCCAAAGCACCGACGACAGCCGAATCGTCCTGGACGCACGGCGCCTGCTGTTCGCCAGCCCGCTCGACCTGACAGCTACGGCCGCCACCGCGCACGCCCACGCAGCCGTGGACGCGCAAGCGACCCTGTTGCTCCCCGATTCCAAGGACGTCACCGCTTACGTGCAGCGGATGGACCTGCTCAAGGCCCTGCCGCCAGGCACACAAGTCGAAGGGAAGGTCCCCGAGGAGATTCGTAGCGACCGCTCGGCCACCCTGCTCGAAGTCGCGGCCCTGCGGCCCGACACCGCTGACGCCATCAGTGAAAGACTCGGACGGGTGGCCACCCAGCATCTCGGCCCGCGCGACGGACGCCGCGTCTTCAAGGGCATCGGTGAACTGATCGACAATGCCATCAGCCACGGAGCCAGCACCTGCGGTGCCTTCATCGCCGCCCAGGCTTACAGCGGCAAAACCACCGGATACCGACGCCTGGAGATAGCCGTGTGCGACACCGGCATCGGAGTCCTCACCCACCTGCGCCGCAACCCGGAACATGCCCACGTCACGAGCAGCGCCGAAGCCCTGGAGCACGCTGTGCGGCCCGGTGTCAGCGGCACCCGCGACACACGCGGCAACGGCCTCCCCGACCTGCTGGCCGGCACGAGCGACACCGCCGCCACACGCCTCGTCCTGCGCAGCGGCGACGGCCTGCTGCGCGCCGGTCGGCTCCGCCGCGCAGCAGTCACCCGCAGCATCTCTACCCGAGCCCCCGTGCGGGGAACGTGGTCCTGGCTGAGAGTCTCGTATCGTCCATGACCGACCTGTGCTTCAATGAATGAAATGAAACCGCAGAAACGCGAGACGCTGCTCACTTACCCCGTGAAAGAGCACGGCACGTTTCTCGCCACCAGGGTGAAGGGTGCCGATGCTCGCCGAGCCCTGGAAGAGCAACTTACGGCCGCTGCTCCCGTCGCCCTGCTGACCATCGACTTCGGCGGCGTGGAAGCGATGACCAACAGCTTCGTGGACGAGTTCCTCGGCAAGTTCTATCTCCTGCTGGCTGCCGGAGACGTCAGCGCAGACGGCGTCCGACTGGTCGGTCTGGACGAGGAGACCCGCGAGGGGGTCACGGTCTGCCTGGAGCGACGTAAGCAGGTCGCTGTCGACGGCGACACCCACGAGCTGCTGGGTGACGCATCGATTCTCGCCGGCACTTACGAAGAAGCACGTCGGCTGGGTGACTTCCGGGCCGCCGAGCTGGCTGAGGCGCTCGGTATCTCCTTGCCCAATGCTAACAACCGGCTCAAACGCCTGGTCGAGGCCGGAGCCTTGTACCGGGAGCGTTCTGCCGGACCCGAACGGGGCGGGAAGGAGTTCACCTACCGTCTGGCCACGGCCGGAGACGGGCGAGGGGGCATGTAGTCGGCCCGGGCGCCCTTTCGAGTGGTTCTGCGCTGATCTGGTGCGCCCCGTGGGACCGCGTCACCGGCTGCGCCGCTTGTGGACAGAGCCAGCCGCTGCCCGGTCTGGGACCGTGCAGCGGCTGGCTTCTTCGTGATCTCTCGGCGTTGTGCCGCAGTCCGCGGATCGGCTGGGCAGCTATGCGCTGGCCCTCTCAGCCTGGGCGACCGGGTCAGCGTCGGATCCGGTGGCAGCCTTCTCGCCCCGCATCACCAGCAGGGTGATCAGGCCGCCCACCGCGGCGATCGCGGCGGCCCAGACGAACGCGGCGCTGAAGCCGTCGGTCAGTGCGGGCAGGTTGCCCAGCTGTCCGGCGCCCTGCGAGGTGGCCACCGCGGTCAGGGCCGCGAGGCCCAGGGCCGACCCCACCTGGTAGGTGGTGTTGACGATGCCGGACGCCAGACCCGCCTGCTCCTGCGGAGCGCCGGACATCGCGGCCATCATCGCCGGGATGTAGGCCAGCGACATGCCGAGCGCCGCGACCAGTGAGGCGGGCAGGACATCGACGGCGAAGGTACCGGTCGGCTCCACGGCGGACAGCCACAGCAGCCCGGCCGCGAGGATCAGCAGACCGCCGCCGATCAGCGGCTTGGCCCCGAGCTTCGCCAGCAGCTTCGCCGTGATCGCGGTCATGAAGATCATCAGCAGGCCGGTAATCGGCAGCAGCGCGGCACCGGAGGCGAAGGCCCCGTAACCGAGCACCTGCTGCAGGTACAGGTTCAGGAAGTACCACATCGGGATCCAGGCGGCACCCAGCAGGGTCATCGCGAGGTTCGCCGAACCCAGCCGTGGCACACGCCAGATGCCGAGCGGCATCAGCGGCTCGCGCACCGACTTCTGGATCACGAAGAAGAGCACGAGCAGCGCGGCGGCGCCGGCCAGCTGTAGCACGGTGCCGGTGGAGGTCCAGCCGCTCTCCGGTGCGCGGACGATGGCGAAGACGGCGAGTGCGAGGCCCGCGGTTACTGCGGCGGCACCAAGCACATCCACGGAGCCGCGTCGGCCGCCGACCGCGGGCAGCAGCTTGGTGGCCGCAAGGGTGGCGGCACCGATCGGGATGTAGATGATGAAGACCCACGGCCAGCTCAGCCACTCGGTGAACACGCCGCCGAGGAACACACCGGCAGTGCCGCCGGCGGGCGCGGCGGCGCCGTAGAGCGCCATGGCCTTACCGAGTTCCTTCGGGTCGTGCATGAAGAGCATCATCAGCAGCGTCATGGCAGAGGGCGCGATCAGCGCACCGCCGACCCCCTGTACCGCCCGGCCGACGACCTCGACCCACGCCGTCTGGGCGGCGGCTGCGACGACCGAGCCGGCGATCAACACGACCCAGCCGGTGGTGAAGACCTTCCGGGCGCCCAGCAGGTCGGACAGTCGCCCGCCGAGCAGCAGCAGCCCACCGAAGGCGATGACGTACGCGTTGAAGACCCACTGCAACTCGCCCTGCGAGAAGCCGAGGTCCTTCTGCATCTCGGGAAGCGCCACCCCGATGATCGACGTGTCCATGATGACCATGAACTGTGCCGCGGCGAGCACGACCAGCGCCCACCAGCGTCGCGGATTGACAGTTGACATCACGCACTCCTCTCATACCCCCTGGGGGTACCTGTGTCGGGCACCGTAACATACCCCCACGGGGTATGTGGCTAGGAAGAGAGAAGCTTCGACCGGCGATCGGGCGGACGCCACCACAGGAGCGACGCGGTCAGATCAAGTGCGCTTGTGCGAAGCGGAGTACGGCCCGTGACGCCGCACCGCTGTGCGGCGAACCCGCCGATGACTCGCCCCTCAACGGCCGCAGGGGGATGCCTCGCGAGAACGCTCGCTCGGACGCTAAAAATGATCTCGACAGATACGGGGCAGGGGTATAGGTTCAGCCGCCGCGGGCTTGAGGACAGGCCGCCACGCCCGACAGAAACCGGGGGAAACCATGGATCACACTGCTCACCACGCCGAGAGCACGCACGACCACGACATCACCCACGATGGCCAGCACAGTCATCACAGCCACGCCGACCACAGCATGCACGACGGCACTTCCTGGGCAATGGCCGCAAAGGCGACCCTGCACTGCCTGAGCGGCTGCGCCATCGGCGAGATCCTCGGCATGGTGGTCGGTACGGCCCTGATGTGGGGCAACGTACCCACCATGGTCCTGGCGATCGCGCTAGCGTTCGCCTTCGGATACTCGTTCACGCTCTTGGCGGTCCGCCGGGCCGGTCTGGACATCAAGACCGCCGTCAAGGTCGCCCTTGCCGCCGACACTGTCTCCATCGCCGTGATGGAGTTGGTCGACAACGCGATCGTCGCCCTCACCCCCGGCGCGATGGACGCCCACCTCTCCGACGGCCTGTTCTGGTCCGCCTTGCTTGGTGGCTTTGCGGTCGCCTTCCTGATCACCACCCCGGTGAACAAGTGGATGATCGGCCGCGGCAAGGGCCACGCGGTCGTCCACGCCTACCACTGACCGCCAGGCAGCAGGCCCCAAGGTGCTGGGGGCGCCCAAGGTCTCGGGGCGCCCCCAGCACTCGTTTCCGATGCTGTTGAGTGACGTCTCATTCAGCACGAGGGTTTGGCGTCACAGCGAGAGCCAGTACCGCCGCTGCAACCGCGACGATCGCACCTGTGGCGAACCCACGGGAGAAGCCGTTGGTATCGGTCCCTTGGATGCTGGTGGCGGCCACGCTCGACACGACGGCCGCACCGAGTGTGGCGCCGAATTCATGGAAGGTGCTGACGATGCCCGACGCCAGTCCTGCTTCGTGGGGTTCGATCTGCCCGAGTGCCGTAGCCGACGCCACCACGAAGACCACACCGGTGCCGGCACCTGCCACAGCCACACCGATCACCAGAGCCGCGATGCTGTCCCAGAGCGCCGACGCGGCCATGCCCGCCCCGGCCACGAGAAGACCGAGAAAGCCAAGGAGGCGGGGGCCCACGGCGCCCATGAATCGGCCGACGGCGTTCGCCCCGACCATCGTGGCCAGGGCAACGGGCAGGAACAGCAGACCTGTGACCAGGGCGCCGTACCCATGGCCGTTCTGCAGGTAGAAGGTGCCGAGGAAGAACACCGTGATCATCAGGGCCGTGGCCACCAGGATCAGCAGGGTGCCGGCGGCGACCGGGCGTCGGATCAGCAGCCGTACGTCCATCAGTGGACTCGCGGCCAGGCGCTGACGCGCGACGAACAAGGCGTATAGGACGGCCGCCACGGCGAAGAGTACGGCGGAGGCAATCGTGACCCATCCGTCGTCACCCGCCTGGATAAGGGCATAGGTCAGCGTGCCGGTCGCGGCCGTGACCAGTACGGCACCTGGAACATCGAGCCGGCTCGTCGTGGCAGGACGGGGCTGCTTGGGCAGCTGGCTCATCAGGGCAACGATCAGGACAAGGCCCACCGGAGCGTTGACGAAGAAGACCCAGGGCCAGCCTGGTCCGGCAGTGAGAGCGCCGCCGAGGAGGACGCCGAGTGCGGCCCCGCTGCCGCCCAGCGCCGACCAGGTCCCCAACGCCCTGTTCCGCTCTTCGCCCTCGAAGGTGGTCACGACCAGGGACAGCGCCGCCGGTGACAGCATCGCCGCGGACAGACCCTGCGCCACCCGCGCGCCCAGCAGCACCGGGCCGCTCTCGGCGAGCCCGGCGACGAGCGACGCGGCCGTGAACAGCAGCAGCCCCAGCAGCACGAGCCGGCGCGCGCCGAACAGGTCCGCCGCCCGGCCGCCCAGGAGCAGGAGCCCGCCGAAGGTGAGCGTGTAGCCGCTCACCACCCAGGTGAGGGTCTCCCGCGCCAGCCCCAGGTCCGCACCCATGTGCGGCAGGGCGATCGCGACGACGGTGACGTCAAGGATCAGCATCAGCTGCGCGACACCAACCAGGCCAAGAATCCGCCAGCGCCGCGGATCGGGGTCGCAGGTCTGCGTCGTGGAAGTCATGGAGTCGGTCATGGCATGCCGCCCCTCCAGTAAGTCGTACAGAGGTGTTCGGGTTATGTGGCGTACTGTAACCCGTACACGGCTGTTCGAGTTAAGGGGTTGCATGGCTCGCTCGGAGACCAGGCCGGCGCGCAGGGCCGACGCCCGGCAGAACGTGGAGAAGATCCTGGAGGCGGCCATCGCCTGTCTGACGAAGGACCCCGCCGCGAGCGTCAGCGAGGTCGCGCAGGCGGCGGGGGTGGGGCGGGTGACCCTGTACGGGCACTTCCCGTCCCGGGAGGCCCTGGTCGAGGGCGCCCTGACGCGCGTCCTGGAGCAGGGCGAGGCCGTCCTGGCCGGGCTGGACCTCGACGGCGACGCCCGTGACGCGCTGCGAGACCTGATCGACCGGAGCTGGCTGCTGATCGCCCGGTCCTCGGCCGTCCTGGCCGCGGCGCAGGAGGTGCTGACCCCCGACCGGGTGCGCGAGCTGCACGCCGGGCACGAGCGCCGCGTCCGGCACCTGATCGAACGCGGCCAGGCCGACGGCGTCTTCCGCGACGACCTGCCGTCCGCCTGGCTGACCGGCGTCCTGCACCACCTGATCAAGGGGGCGGCGTCCGACGTGGCCGGCGGCCGGCTGGCCGCGTCGGACGCGCCCCGCTTCCTCGCCGAGACTGTGCTCTCGGCCTACGCGCCGAGGTGAGCTGCCGCCCCCTTGCCCGCCCCCAATACCACCGGTCGAACCAGGAGCCGGCGTGACCCCTCTCGACGACTACGACCTCGCACCCGGAGTGCCCACCGTGGCCGACTACCGCAGCCTGCGTAGCCGCAGCGGGCTGAGCGACAAGTCTCCCGAGGGGGCTGCGATCGGCCTGGCCCACACCTGGTACGGCGTCGTGGTGCGGCACGATGGCCGACCCGTCGGCATGGGGCGGATCATCGGGGACGGGGGCTGCTTCTTCCAGATCGTCGACATCTGCGTGCTGCCCGAGCACCAGGGCAAGGGGCTCGGGCGGGCTGTCATGCAGGCGCTTACCGACGAGTTGGAGCGCCGCGCCCCGGCGCGCTCGTACATCTCGCTCATCGCGGACGGCGACGCCCATCACCTCTACCGAAAGTTCGGCTTCACCGACACAGCACCTGACTCCATCGGCATGGCTCGCTTCCTGGGCACCGCCTGAACCTCACCCCGCGGGCAGCACACAGGAGAGCCGAACGAGTAGCCCTCCGCCACGACGTCAGCTTGGCGATGGCCGCCGCCTGCTGGTCATCGGCACTAGCATCCCGGCAGCAGTGGCCAGGCCCACAGCAGACGACGGGCCCGGCGCTGCGAAGATCCGGCCATTCCCAGGCCAACGGCTCCGGTGGTAACAGCAGTCGACCTGTACACAAGTCAGCGATGCATTGTTGCTGTGCCACCAGCAGACCTAGAACCTGCCGTTCGTAGTGGGTGCATCACGCGGCCTCCCACAGCCCTGCATCCAGGATGCGCGCCGCCTTTGTGATACTTCCAGGCATCAAATGCCGGTACGTGCGGTACGTCTCCTCGATCGACTTGTGGCCCATCCACTCCGCCACGTCGGTGATCGGTATCCCGCTTCCGAGGGCGTTCGAGGCGAAGTAGTGCCGGAAGCTATACATCCCCACACCCTGCGGTGCAGGAAGCTCCTTGAACAGCTTTTGGACGCGCCGACGTTCCATCGGCTCCGTGTAGTAGCCGCTTGGGCCGCGCAGCAGATAACCGTCCTTCGTGGCTCCGTGCTTCTCCTCGTAGCGCTCCATCGCCTCCCGCACTGAGCGAGGCAGCGGAACTTCCCTGAACTCACCCGCCTTGCGGTGCTTCAGCTTGGCCGGCCTGTGCGTGTTGGAGTGGATCTGCTCGTGAACCCTGTAGACGTCACCCGCCACGACGTTGTTGACGTTCACGGCCCGGGCCTCGCCGTTGCGCAGGCCGCAGCCCACCATCATGACAATCTCAAGAGCGAGGTCGTCGTCGGCGACAGTCAGGGCCTTCTTGACGTAGGCGAGGGAGGGTATGACGACCTTCTCACGGACGTACTCGGGCTCCTGGACGCCTTTCACAGGGTCATCTGCCATGGCCCCCTTGACATAAGCGTCTCGCAAGATGGCCTTGAGGGTGCGGAATATGTTCACCTGGTTTCCGCGCCCCACCTCGTCGATCTCCAGTTCCTCCAGGAAGCGCTCGACCACGATCGGCGTGACGGAGTTCAGTTTTCGCGAACCGAGCCGAGGAACGATGTGCACATTGATCGAACTGTCGACGTGCTCGCCCGTGGAGTACTCCGTCATTTTGCGCTGTCGAGGGCGCCACTGCTTCGCGTATTCCTCGACCGTCTGCTGGCCCAGCTCACGACGGGCCTGGGCGACGGATGGCGCAGTGTTCCTCTTCTCAGCGTAGATCTGCGTGAGGCGCTCGATCGCGTCGTCCTGCGTGCCATAACCGGCCTCCTCGCGCTGCTTGCCCAGCGCGTCCCTGAACCGAATTGTGTAGGGGTGTGGGCAACGGGTCGGCTTGGCGCAGTCGCAGTCCTTGAAGAAGGACCCCATGCCGCGGGCGAGCTGTCGGGCCACGTGTCGAACCTTCCGAGCGCAAATCAGTGATCGCACACCCGCGTCTGCGCAGCGGGCGGAAGGTCAGCAAGCGGAGACAGGGCTGCGACGCATGCTGACCTTTTGCTGACCTGAGGGGGCCTCCATTATGCCCCTGACCTGCGCAGACGTTCAAATGCTAGATCTTGGACTTGAACATGGTACGAAGCATCGAGGTACTCCTGAATCTAGGCTCCCTGCCTACGCTTTTGCAGGTCAAGGGCTGTTTCCACTCCCACACGGCCAGGCTTCGGGAGGGACGCCCGGAGTCGCCCTCACGTCGCCGGAGGCATCCCTCACGAACGGCCCGTCATCAGCGTACGCAACCACCCCCGAAGACTCTCGTGACGATCGCCACAGCAGGGTTGGACCACCCGGCCGTCAGGTCGAACGGGATCCGCCGTCCGCTCCGGCCGGCAGGACCGGTTTCGCCGCATCCGGTGCGGACCGCCCGTCACGAGAACTGCGCGTGGTCCCGCGCCGCCCCGGCACCCACAGGAATCGCAAAAGACTGACAGAACGATTGACGCGCCCATGATCGACCCCTACCTTCTGATCGATTTCCCGAACTTCGTTCGAAATCTCGGCCATCTAGGCTCCCGCACGCCACCTTGGAGAACAAGATGAGCGCACACCCCCACCTGTCCCGTCGCGGTCTCCTGGGCATGACCGCCGCCGTCCCCCTCGCGCTGACGCTCGGCGCCGGCACCGCCCACGCCGCCGACTCGGCGTACGCGATGGTCTACTTCACCGAGTCGACCAACCTCGGCGACGGCACCGACTACGGCCTGCACCTGGCCGTCAGCCCCGACGGGCTGAACTGGACGCCGCTCAACCAGAACAACCCCCTGGTCACCCCCACCGCCGGAGCGCTGGGCCTGCGCGACCCGTTCCTCATGCGCAAGCAGGACGGCACCTTCGTGGTGCTCGCCACCGACCTCAAGGGCACCGACTGGGGCTACAACAGCCAGTACATCCACGTCTGGGACTCCGCCGACCTGCGCACCCTCACCGGCTACCGGCGCCTCAAGCTCCACGACATGACCACCCACAGCTGGGCCCCGGAGGCGTTCTGGGACGCGGGCCGGGGCCAGTACGCGGTCATCTACTCCTCGGTCAACAGCAGCGGCCACAACGTCATCATGGTCAACTACACCAGCGACTTCGTCACCGCCTCCGCCCCGCAGGTCTTCTTCGACCCCGGCCACGACGTCATCGACGGCAACGTGGCGGTCGGCGTGAACGGCTACAACTACCTCTTCTACAAGAAGAACCAGACGCTGGTGAGCGCCCGCTCCACCTCCCTCGCTCCGGGCAGTTTCACCGAGTACAGCGCCGGGGTGGCGCACGGCGGCACCGAGGCCCCGACGGTGGTCAGGTCCCTCGCCTCCGGCAACTGGTGGCTCTGGGGCGACACCTACACGCCCAACGGCGTCTTCTACGCCTGGCAGTCGAGCAGCCCGGCCTCCGGCACCTGGACGGCGCTGGACCAGAGGACCTACACCCAGCCGGTCAACTCCAAGCACTGCGGCATCGCGACGATCACGACGGCCGAGTACGACAACCTGCTCGCCAAGTGGGGCGCGCCGGCCTGGAACCGCCTCAAGTCCTACAACTTCCCGGCCCGTTACGTCCGCCACTCCAACTACGCGGGCCGTATCGACGAGTACCCGATCGAGCCCTACAAGGACTCCCAGTGGGCCCTCGTCCCCGGGCTCGCCGACAGCTCCGGGGTCTCGTTCCGGTCGGTCAGTCATCCGACCCGCTATCTGCGGCACTACAACTACGCGCTCCGGCTGGACGTGAACGACGGCACGTCCACGTTCGCAGGCGACGCGACCTTCTACCGTACGGCGGGCCTCGCGGACGCGAGTTGGGCGTCGTTCCGGTCGTACAACAACCCCACCCGGTACATCCGCCACGCCAACTACGTCCTGCGCATCGACCCCGTGTCCACGACCACGGAACGCCAGGACGCGACCTTCCGGGTCGGGTACTGACCAGGTAGGGCACCCGCGGACGGCAGGACCGTCACGTGGTCCGGCCCCGTGCCCGGGCCCGCTGCTTCAGTTCGATGAGGGTCGCGACGGCGCGCAGCCAGGTCGCCGCGTTGTCGTCGGCGGCGATCCCGCCCACGAGCTCGGTGCCGGCCCGCAGCCACTCCCGCACGAGGCCGGCCGCCTCGGGGCGGGGCAGCGGCTCGGGCAGTTCCACGGCGTTGGCGAGTCCGCCGGCGCGCACGGTGTCGGCGAGGAAGGCGACCGAGCGGGGCTCGGTGCCGAGGCGGTCGAGGACGACGGCCGCGGCCGCGGCGCCGTCGCCGAACAGGGCGGTGCGCCGGTGGCCGGGCCCGGCGGTGAGGCCGTAGCGCAGCAGGACGGTGATGTCGAGCCGGGCCAGTTCGTCGTCCGTGCGGTCAGGCGGGTGCGGGGCGTCGTCGTGCATGGCGGGGCCTCGGGTGTCTCGTCTCATCGCGCTGGTCCGGTGCGGCTCAGCCGACGGTGACGGTGTAGGTGATGCGCTCGGGGGCCTGGGCGGGTGGCTTTCCCC